>NZ_JACASN010000045.1:0-11017 GCF_013390985.1 Acinetobacter sp. Swhac1
AGACTGAATGTTTGTCGCTGTAAAATGCCAACGGCTTACCATGCTGCTCAACATACAAGCGTGTTGAAATCATATAATCAAAGGCTGATTCTGATTCACAGAAGCGTAAATGCTGCAATTTTCCTGTAGCATCATCGATAAACACCAGCAGACAGCATTTAGCAGCGCGTCCTTCAAACCAGTCATGATATGAGCCATCAATTTGGATCAGTTCACCAAAGCAATCCCGGTTGTAACGAGGCTGATACGGGCGTTTTAGGCGCTTGGATCGAGGAATCCATAAGTCAGCTGCAATCATCCAGGAACGCAGGGTTTCTACTGAAAGATCGAATCCATGTACGGTGGTGAGCTTTTCATGCGCTAAAGTGGGTCCGAAACCATGGAGTTGATCAGAAACAATATTGAGGCACTTGAGTCTGAGTTCTTCAGGAAGTTTGGAATTGCTGATTTGGCCACGACCGGCATGGGCTAATGCAGCGGGACCTTGAGCTTTGTATTTCTGCAGTAAGCGTCTGATCTGACGTTCTGAAATATGAAGTAGCTGAGCAGCCTGGGATTGAGTTATGCGTTGATCGCAGATTTCCTGCAAGACCGACAATCGTTTAAGTTCTTTATCCGACATAGACACCAACATATCAAACCGTCCGCTAACGAAATTGCAAAAGTGCATATTCTAAAAGCGGACATTTTTACTTTGGAGAAACCGGACATTTCTATTTTGGAGTTACACTCTCGTTTCGTATAACAGCCATTATGTTAAATGAATGATAATTGACATTTTGTTCATTAATACTGATATGCAACGAATTTTATTATATGTCACCCCTCAATTACAAATATAAATGACTGCTCGTCTAATCATCTCCATTACACAATTAAATGTTAAAATGCATAGCTACTTCATCTAAGATAAAATATATGTATCCAAATCTACAGCACAGCTTCGAAAACAGCGTCATTCTCGTTGTAGAAGATGATTATGATATTGGTGACATTCTTGAAAAATACATAAAAAATGAAAACATGCAGGTCATCCGTGCATTGGATGGACAACAAGCTTTAGAGTGCCTAAAAGCCAACTCTATCGACCTGATTCTCCTTGATATTAAATTACCCAAACTAAATGGCTGGGAAATTCTACAAATCATCCGTCAAACAAGTCATTTACCTGTCATTATGCTGACTGCCTTAGATGATCAAGTGAATAAGATCATGGGGCTAAAAATGGGTGCTGATGACTTTATTATTAAGCCATTTAACCCAAACGAAGTGATTGCACGAATACAAGCCGTACTTAGACGAAGTACAAGCCAAAATATGGAAATAACTAATATTATTCGTTATAGAAATATTGAAATTAATCCAGATCATCATCAAGTTTACATTTCAAATGGTCAAAGAAATCAGTTGCTCAACCTTACGTTAACTGAGTATAAGATACTGTTTTTGATGGCAAAAACACCGAATAAAGTCTTTACACGTAATGAATTGATCCAAAACTGTATGCCTGAAAGTGATGCTTTAGATCGCACTGTAGATAGCCATATCAGCAAATTACGCAAAAAACTTGAAGAAAATGATGTAAATGGCTTATTAATCAATGTCCGTGGCGTGGGGTATCGCTTAGATCAAAATCATGAAATTTAACTTTTTTAAAAATTCTGTTGGAATTAACTTCCAGTTTATTATCATGATGAGCCTATTCAATTTAGGCATTACGCTGTTATCTTTCATGATTGGCTATTTTGTTTATAGCTGGGCGATAAAAATAGGTTTTCTAAATACACAAGTTATTAATTCAAATGAATTTTCAGTTACCTCCGTTGACTTTATCTGGCTGTTTTTAGTGCTATTAACAGGCTTTTTTCTTTCTACTATCCTCGCCTTTAAATATGGAAAACGCTATACACAGCCAATTAGTGATTTAGCAGATGTTATTCAACAAATTCAACAAGGCAATTTAGCACTCAGAATTAAACAGCCACATCATGATATTCCACATGAAATCAAGTCTCTTATTGAGAACTTCAATGAAATGGCAAACCAACTTGAAGTATCAGTTAAGAATTCAACTGTTTGGAATGCTGCAATTGCACATGAATTACGAACACCTGTGACAATATTACAAGGTCGCTTGCAAGGTATTGTCGATGGTATATTTATTGCCGATAAAGCTTTACACCTAAGCTTATTGAACCAAGTCGAAGGCTTATCTTACCTTGTGGAAGATTTACGGACACTGACACTTATTGAAAATAAACAATTACGATTAGAACTAGAAAAGACCAATTTAAAAAATAGTATTGAAAAATGTCTGCAGATGTTTAATGAACGGTTTCATGTTAAAGGTTTAACTATTGTTTTAAATTTGACGGATAAATTGGTTTGCGTTGATATAAGAAGGATGGAACAGGTCTTTATTGCATTGTTCTCTAACTTTCTAAGATATTCGAATGCTGGAAAAATAAATATTACATCTGTAACCACAGCAGAACATTGGGTATTGACGTTTGAAGATGAAGGTCCTGGTATTGATGAATCGCATCTTAAACACCTGTTCAAACCCTTCTATCGACTGGAAGACTCTAGATCATGTCTAGATGGCGGTACTGGATTAGGCTTGGCAGTGATTGATGCAATTATTGAAGCACACCAAGGTCATATTTATTATTCTAAATCCAAAAACTTAGGTGGCAGCTGTTTTACTATTCAACTAAATCGTAAGACATCAACTCATTTATAATGTGTTAAGTTCAGATTAATACGGCTTAATTTAAACCATAAATTTAAGATAAATTGATGTCTGAACTTAACCATTCTGTTTGATGATCCTCAAATAAATTTCATCACAATGAATTCTCATCTCGATATTTAGCTAGCATAAAAAATACCACAATGGAGAGTATCCCGATGATAATCCCTGCTGTTAATAATAAATTAACATGAGCTGAACTGAAGGCAATTTTACCTGCGTTAATCAATGCTGTACCTTGTTCAACGGGTAACTGGCTCGCCACTAAATAGGTATCACCAATCGAAAGTCTGGCTTTTTCTGCTAAAACAGCAGTTAAATCTGACGGCACTTGAAGATGACTGCCAAATATATAGGCCATGAAAACACCAAATAAAGTAATACCTAGTCCTGTACCCAGTTCATAACCTGTACTTTCAAGTGAACCTGCCGCACCGCCCTTTTCTGCAGGTACTGAGCCCATGATCGCAATGGATGAAGCTGTTAAACCAATACTCAGTGTTAATCCAATCGAAGCTAAAATAAAGGGAACGATGATTCCCGGATGATGAAAATCTGAATAACTCAAACTGACCAACGCAATTGCTGCCAATATTAATGACATGGTCGCAACCAGACGGAGTCCAAATTTATTGGATAAAAAACCAGCAATAGGCCCGCCAATAGCGGCCGCAACCATAATCGGAACCATAAAAAGACCGGCTTGCAGCGGTGTTAAACGAATGACATATTGCAGCTCCATTGCCAAAGTTAACTCAACCCCTGCCAAAGCGCCTGCAGCAACCATTGCCATAATAATGCCGGCTAAAATAGCAGGACGTGAAAATAGCGAAAGATCTAGCATCGGCTGAGGAGAATTCAGCTGTTTGCGTACAAATATGGTTAATAAGCCGATAGATAAAACGACCAAAGGCAAGACAATCAACAACGACTGTTTACCGCCTAAGCCTGCTTTTAGTGCATATACAAACGAAATCAAACCGACAATCAGCAATAGCGCTTGACCAAATGCCCAATGTCCAGGGGTTATAGCTTCTTTTCGGGACAATAAGAAATAGCACATTGGTGCGACAACCAGCATGATTGGGACGTTAATCAGGAAAACTGAACCCCACCAGAAATATTCTAACAATCCCCCACCAATGAGCGGTCCAATGGCGGCACCGGCTGATCCGATTGTGCCCCAAATACCCAGCGCAATGGCACGTTCGCGACTGTCTTCGAAGGTTCTGCGAATAATACCCAATACACAGGGCATAATCATGGCACCGCCTAATGCTAATAAAGCACGTGCGGCAATCAGCATAGAAGCCGTTTGGGAAAATGCCGCAAGGACTGAGGCAATTCCAAATATAACCAAGCCAATCAGCAGAATCTTACGATTGCCGACACGATCAGCCAAAGTTCCCATCGGAACTAAAAGTCCAGCCATAAGTAATGGATAAATATCAATAATCCATAAGACTTGGTTACTTGTGGCACTCAGCGATTGGGTTAATGAGGGAACCGCAACATGCAGTACAGTCATATCAATCACAATCGGCAGAAATGCAAGCACGACAGCGAGCAATATCCACCAGCGTTTCGGATCAAGATTGGTAGCTTTCATGATTAAACCTATATTGATGGTTTATTAAATCAATTCTGAAATAAAGATGTAAATGAAAGATTTGTTGTGGGCTAAACTCGTTAACCCACAGCTTTTATTCTCAGTTTTGATGCTTAATGTGCCGCTTTACGTTTCGAGAATTTCTCAACCATGCTCATGACGACAATAAAGAAAATCGGTACAAAAATAACAGCTAGAATTGTTGCGCTGATCATGCCGCCAAAGACGCCTGTACCAATCGCTTTTTGAGTTTCAGAACTAGCGCCACTGGCAATGACTAAAGGAATAACGCCACAGGTAAATGCCAAAGATGTCATTAGGATTGGACGTAAGCGCAATTTAGCGGCTGCAACGGTTGCCTCCACTAAACCCATTCCTTCTTCTCTTAGTGCTTTTGCAAACTCAACAATCAAAATAGCATTCTTTGCAGATAGACCAATAATCGTGATCATGCCGACCTTAAAGAAAATATCATTTGGCATACCACGTAACATTACTGCTAAAAAGGCGCCAATCAACCCTAGAGGGACAACTAGCATCACAGAGAATGGAATTGACCAGCTTTCATAAAGCGCTGCCAAGACAAGGAAAACGACTAACATCGACAACAGTAATAAAAACAAGGTTTGTGATTCCGACTGTTTTTCTTCTAGAGAAATCCCAGTCCACTCATAACCCACACCTTTCGGAAGTTGTTCAATCAAATTTTCCATCTCAGTCATGGCTTGTCCTGAAGATATACCTGCTGCTGGACTGCCAGAAATACTCAATGATGGACGACCGTTGTAACGATTGTATTGTTGTGGGGAATGTTGCCAAATTGGAGTAATTATTTCAGACATTGAAACCAATTTACCGCTTTGACTGTTCACCTTAATCTGAAGAATATCTTCAATACTCATGCGTGATTTGGCATCAAGTTGCACAATGACTTGCTGCATACGGTCATGATTTGGAAAATCATTGATATACATCGAACCCATTGAGGTTGAAATAATATCGGTCACATCACTGAAATTAACACCTAATGCCTGCAATTTATCTCTATCAATTTTAAGCTGTACAGAACTGCCATCTGGCAAACCTTCAGGATAGACCTCCGCCACGATTTTACTTTGTGCTGCTAATGCTAAAAGCTGATCTTGTGCTTCTCTTAAAGCAGGCATGCCAATATTGCCACGATCTAATAATCTCAGTGAAAAACCAGATGAGTTACCCAATTCATCAATTGCTGGTGGTAACACAGACATGGTTTGACCTTCTGAACTTTCAGCCATCGCTATATTGGCATTATTCACGACTTCTTGTGCCGTAATAGTACGCTCTTCGAATGGCAATAGATTGGTAAAATACATCGCTGTATTCTGACCAGATCCACTAAAACCAAAACCTAAGACCGCCATATTGTCTTTAATCCCCGTTTCTTGGTCTAAATAATTTTGAAACTCAGCAACGACTTTACGGGTACGTTCTTGAGTTGCATCCGCAGGAAGTTGAATCGAAGTCATAAACCACCCCTGATCTTCTTCTGGCATAAACGCAGTCGGAACGTGTTTAAAACTAAAAATCAGCACAATGACAATGCCTAAGAAACATAACATTGCGAGGGTTTTATGTTTAATTACTTTAAATAAACTGCGTTCATAGCGATTGTTCAGCTTCTCAAAACTGCGATCAAACGATGCAAAAACACCCTTTTTCTGATGGTCTTGATCAATCGGTTTTAACATCGTTGCACATAACGCAGGGGTTAATGTCAGTGCAAGGAAAGCTGAGAATAAAATTGAAACCGACATGGTAATGGTGAACTGACGATAGATAATCCCCACTGAGCCTGACGCCAATGCCATCGGCAAGAATACAGCGGCTAACACTAAGGTGATGCCAATAATCGGATTGGTAATTTCCTTCATGGCTTTAGATGTGGCTTCAACTGGAGATAAGCCTTCTGTCGCCATAATGCGTTCAACATTCTCAATGACCACAATCGCATCATCGACAATAATCCCGATCGCAAGCACCATACCGAACATGGTCAGCACATTAATCGAAAAACCAGCAAGCAGCATGACTGAGAATGTGCCAAGCAATGCAATCGGTGCAACAATCGCCGGAATTAAGGTGTATCGAACATTGTGTAAAAAGATAAACATGACAATAAAAACTAATGCCATAGCTTCAAGCAATGTCATGATTACTTTTTCAATCGAGATTTTTACAAAAGGTGCAGTGTCGTAAGGTATAGAGAATTTCATACCATCAGGCAGTGCTGAACCTAACTGTTCAATTTTCGCTTTAACACCTTCTGCAGTCTTGACAGCGTTGGCACCAGGACTCATTTGTATCGCCACAGCTGTAGAGGCTTTGCCATTTTCTAAAATCGCAAAGTTATACATCTGTGCCCCGATTTCGACACGAGCGACATCCGACAGTCGAACATTGGCGCCATTTTGTTGAGCACGTAAACTAATTTTCTTGAATTGCTCTACAGTTTCTAATTGACCTTGAGCAGTTAAAGGAATAGTAATTTGTTGCCCCGTCAAAGCAGGAACATCACCAATACGACCTGGTGATATCGGCAAGTTTTGGTTTTGGATGGCTGTATTCACATCTTGAATACTCAATCCATAAGAAACCAAACGATCTGGATCGACCCAAATCCGCATGGCTTTTTCAGCACCAAAATTTTGGACTTTACCAACACCGTCAACCCGCTTTAATTCTTCAATCACATAGCGAGTCATATAGTCACTGACATCAATTTCACTATATTTGCCATTCGGTGAACTTAAGCCCACCATCATTAAAAAACCAGACGACGCAGCATCGACCATCAGCCCTTGTTGTCGCACTGTTTGAGGTAAGCGTGACTCAATGGCTTTAATTTTGTTTTGCACATCAATTTGTGCAAGTTCTACATCTGTACCTGGTTTAAATGTTGCGGTGATTGTTGCTGTTCCAGAACTATCTGAACTTGAACTGTAATAAAGTAAGTTTTTGACACCTGACATTTCCCGCTCAATCAAGGTCACAACACTATCATTCAATGTTTTTGGCGTAGCACCTGGATAGATTGCCGTAATACTAATCTGTGGTGGCGCAACACTTGGGAATCGTGCAATAGGTAACTTGGGGATGCTTAGTACACCCAACAGAATAATAAATAAAGCAATCACCCATGCAAAAATAGGACGCCTAATGAAAAATTGGGACATTATTGCTGTCCTCCATTTTCCTTAATATTTGTAGGTTGCCACTGCTTAATTTTTAATTTTTGCTCAGGCTGTATACGATCAGCCCCTTCAACAATGACTTTCTCACCTGCTTGTAACCCTTGTTTGATCACATAGTTATTTTGATAACGTTGACCAAGCTGAACAGGCTTGCTTTGCGCTAAACCTTTTTGATTAACAATCGTAACATTGGCTTTACCACTAATATCATGTTGAATCGCTTGTTCTGGAACTAGGAGCGCATTTTCAACTTGAGCTCGGCTCATATTGACTCGAACATACATGCCTGGCAAAAGTTTTTGATTTTCATTATTGGCTAAAATACGGATTGTGACATCACCCGTATCAGGATCAACTTTAGTATCCGAAAATAGGATTTCACCTGTAACGTTATAAGGTTTACCCTGACTATTTAGGATTTCAACCGTATGTTTGGTATTTGACACGTCACCTTGCTGTAAAGCTTCCTGTAGTTTTTCATAATCACTAATTGATTGCTTTACATCAACATAGACTTTATTAATCTGTTGTATTACGGCCATTGCATTAGTATCACCTTGACCAACTAATGCACCCTCAGTCACTAAGATTTCACCAATCGTTCCCGAGATAGGGGCTGTAACAGTCGCATATTTAAGATTAAGTTGTTGTCTGCTTAACATGGCTTGCATTTGCGCCACATCGGCTTTTGCTTTTTGATAATCTGCTTCGGTATTGTTGTATTCCTGCTGACTAACCGCATTTACTTTTACTAATTCAGTGTAGCGTTTTAACAGCACCTGCAAACGTGTCACCTCAGCTTGTGCACGGTTTAAAGTGGCTTGATTGCTTTTTACATCTGCCTGAAATATTTCAGAATTCAATTTAAAAAGCGGTTGACCTGCTTGCACATAAGAGCCTTGCTTAAAAAGTACTTTATCAACAATTCCACCTACTTGCGGGCGAATTTCAGCAATACGGTAAGCGACAACACGGCCTGGAAGATTTTCAATTAAATTCATGGAATGCGGTAATACCGTGATGGTACTGACAACCGCTGGTGGCATTTCTGTTGGGGACTGTTCAGCATCTTTGGCTTGTGTACAGCCGATTAAAAGTACAGTTGTAATAAGTATTGAACCTATTAAATGATAATGTGTTGACATGCTTTTTCAGAGGGGGGGTTTTAGATACTACTATTTTGAAATAGCAGTGTTTATGAATTGCTGATGTTGTGTGGAGATTGTGTGGAGATTGTGTGGAGAGATTAAAAGATTTATTTTTTAATGACACGCTTAAACAGCGTGGCTTGTAAATTAGTATAAATAATTTTGTTGTTCTACAATTTTGATCGTATCTTAGTTTTTTCTCATAGTTCATGAACTTTAAAATTCTAAACCAAGACTAATATTTATATAAGCAATTGAAAATACAATACATAGTTTCTTTATACACTTATGAAGTGAACTTTAGGTGAACATAAGTTAAATAGAAATTTTTAATTAGTTCAGCACAAACGTACAATCTTTAAGGCCTATAACTCGATACCGTTCTCTCTTTGATGTTTATTGCTATCTAATTGAGTGAACTCTGTGGAAATATTTCTTTATACATTAAGCGTTATGTATAGCCCAGGCCCTGTAAATTTTATGGGGCTAAATTCTGGCCTTACAGGTCAATTAAAAAAGACTATAGGATTTTACCTAGGCATTGGTTTCGCCATGTTGATCTTATTCGTATTGTTTGGCTATATAGGTGAAGCTGTTATTCCACATGGATTGATTCATTATATTGCTTTAGCGGGTGCAATTTATACATTCTACTTGGCTATAAAAATGATTAGGGCGAATGTAGAAACAACTCAACAGCAAGAAAGCCATCTAACATTCTTAAATGGCTTATTTATTCAGTTATTAAATCCAAAAGCCATTCTCGTCATTCTACCTGTTACGACAATTATGTACCCTGCAGCCAAAATCACAGGAATCATGATCTTGATAGTTTCTTTACTGATTTCACTTGGTGCTGTTGGCGCACCATTCACCTATGCTCTGGTTGGAAAAGTATTAGGCAACAAAATTGCTAATCCTATCTGGTTTAATCGGCTAAATAAGCTGATGGGTATACTCTTGATTTTATCAGGGCTTTTTATGTTCAAAGATTTTCTTAATGGAATAAATCTGCTGTAGGACAAATTAGCCGTTCAAATCGAACGGCTATCTTTTAATATTTATCATTTTCCATTGAGTGGGAGTTAAACCAAATGTTTTTATAAAATGTCTGGTCATATGACTCTGATCAAAAAAGCCTGCATTTAAAGCAGCATTAACAATAGACTCCCCTTGAGCAAGGTAGAACTTAACTGTTTCTAAGCGACGCATGATCATATAACGGTGTGGGCTAGTTCCAAATAATAATCGGAAATCACGAGAAAGGCTCCAGCGGTCACGATCAGCATGTTTCTCTAAATCTGACAAACTTAAGTTTTCATGTGGATACGCCAAAATACACTCACGCGCTCTCTCTGCTGCCTTGTAGTCAAATTTTTTGTTTTGGTTAGATGAAGTATCTGAAATTTCACACAGTGTAGTTGCCAAATCAAATAGAGCATCTTCCTCTTCTAGGGTATCCATATAATTATTTATATTATTTAGAAAGCTATCCATTGCCCTAAACAGGCGAATATCATTACTTAAGCCATGTCTGATAAAAGGCAAAGGTTTACCCTTTAAAATGGTTTGGATCATCGCTGGTTCGATGTAAATCATTCTATAGCGATAGCCATCTAATGTTCCTGATTCACCATCATGCTTTTCATCCGGGTGTAGAACCATAGTCATGCCTGGCAAGCTATGTTGCAATGTACCTTTGTAATGAAAGTTTTGAACTCCGGAAAGAGTCCTGCCAATAGCATAAGTATCATGTCGGTGAGGTTTATAAGCATAATTGGAAAGAAATGCTTCAATTCTTTCTAATTTATGATTTTGAGTGGGGGATCTCACAATCCAATTATTTCCACTGGAGAAATCAGGCATAATTGATGGCCAATTTTTCGTAGATTCTATTGTAGATTATTTTTCACTTTTCCTAAAATTAACATAATACACGTTATACGTAATGCTTGATATTTCTCTTTAAATATCATTATATTAAAGCAAGCCGTTCTGAAATATAGGGCACCAGCAGAGCGGCTTTTTATTGATTATTCATGTTCCACGCTTAAAATTCGAACAGTGTTTCATGATTTTTATAAGTTAAACTAAATTTAGTTGCTAATCCCAATAAGCTATTCACTAACTTGTAAATATCGGTATACCGCCTGACGACTAATCCCAAAAGCTTTCCCTAATGCCATTTTCGATGGATACTTCCCCTCCTTCCATGCTTGTCGTAAAGCTTCAGCTTGGTCAGGCTTTAGTTTATGCACCCGACCTTTGTACTTCC
>NZ_JACASN010000046.1:0-10367 GCF_013390985.1 Acinetobacter sp. Swhac1
GCTTTTATCCTTAATTATTTAACATAATGGCGATTATACGCAATACACTTGTATATTAATATAAATATCAGACACTTAATAAAACCATAAAAATGCAAAAATGCCCAAAAAGCCGATTTTGAAACAAATCGGCTTTTTATTGAACGAATTTGTCACTTTCAGCCAATAGAATCGATCAAAAAACGCTCAAATTTCAACTTTTCCCTGATAACTCAATACATCCAGTCCCGAAACTATCCGCAATTTCTGCGGATAAACCTTGGGGTAAGTTTTGAGCAATGTTGTACGCTCAGGCTGACATGAATTAGGGACCATTGCGTCTATGTCAGTATGGGGATTTTTCATATGATGGGGACATAGAGAACAGGATGTTCCAACACATAAAACAATAATGATAAGTGCAACACCAGGACGTGAGGTACGACAGGAGTTATACCTAAACACCCAATACGAAAAAGCCCGACAGGATGTCGGGCTTTTTTATTGTCTAAAAAACTTCGTATAACGTGCATTATGCTAATTTTAGGAAAAATTATTAATCTTCATTATTCCTTACGCTTTGGCTAATAGCAGACTGCGTAACCCCATATTGATCAGCTAACTGCTTCTGAGTATATAAACCTGATTGGTAAAGACCAGCTATTTCCCTTTTTTCTTGAGTAGAAAGACTGGCTGAAGATGATGGCACATTAGAAATCAACTGATTTTGTAATTCTTGAGATCTTTCATGCAGTTGATTTAGATTTTCACGCTCTGTTATTAATTGCGTTACAGATGAAGTATCTAAAGTCCTTGCATCTCTTAATACTGCATCAATATTTGATCGTCTGTTATCAATTTGTCTATTTATATCTTGTATTGCTCTTCTTACAGATGCGGTATCCGATCTTGTTACTTGAACTTCAGATTTAACTTCAACTTGAATATTATCTGTTCTATATGGTGATCTAGCCAATTTATTAAAACCTTATATAACTTATATTGACAAATATAAATTATATAAGTAATGTGTATTTTGTCAAATTTCTTAATCTCTGAGATGGAATGGTTATGACTGACAATATTATTCAATTTAAAGCGATAGAGAAGGCTAAACCTACGAAATCTAAAGACTTTGAAAATAAACCAAAGCTCAAGTTCACTAATGAAATGCGTGATGCATTAAGAGAGAAAGCGAGAATTAAATATGAAAACTCCACAGCAGAATGATATTACTCCTGTAGAACAACAGAAAAAACTTACAGACTTAATGCAGCAAGTCTATGAAATAGGTATAGCAGTTGGCTATGAAGCAGGATATGCAGATGGTCGTAAAGATGAAAAAGAAAATATGAAAGCTGCTATATCAGATGGTACTCGGAATAAGTCTTCTGAATGCGGAAAAAAATTAAACGAATATAAACAAAAGAAAAAGTAAGGTTACTAGCAATTTATATACTTTAACGCTATAGTATATACATATAGTGTTGGTGCGCTGGATATATATGCTACCCAGGCGAATGCTATATGACATTGTCTTATAAGCAATGTCCATAAAGGGATTGTTAATTTAACAATCCCTTATTTTTTTGGCGGTTTGTTTTTATCTCCTTTTGGAATTACAGAATAAATTTCTATTAATGGATTCTTGCTAGTACACTCAAAAATCACTTCATCTATTACAAATTCATTCTCATAAGCATCTTTTCTATATTCAGTACTTTGTAAGATTGTTGACCTTCCCCCACTTCTAATTTGAATGATTGAACTATCACTCAAAGCACCTTTCAATTGAGCTAAGACATCATCTACAGAATAATTATCCCTTTTACACCGACTATCATAAATATGACTACCGATGAAAAACATTTCTCCACTTACTAATGGAAAACCGAGACTGCTACGTTTCTCATTCAACACACTTAATTGTGTAGGTGTTAGCGTCCCCACTAGGGCTCGAGATGCCTTCTTTCCTGCATCTAATTGACGCAGATTCTCTTCAATTAATTCCCATAATATTTCCACTTATTCCTCATCCTCTTCAATATCTCTTAAATTAATGATGTCATTAGATCCAACTTCTAAAACTCTTGTTTCTAAAGCATCTTTTAAGAACAGAAGAGATGGTGTGTTTTTCTCAGATTCAAATAATCCAAGAATAATTTTAAAAGGATTTAGCAATAGGATCATTTCGCCATCAAACCCTTTTTTCTTTTTAATAAAGCCTAGTTCTTCAAGCTTATCTACCCTCGACTTCCACGTTGTTACCTGACGTTCACCACTAAAGCCTGCTTCCATCGCCAATACAATTTGGTTGTCAGCTCTTACAAGCATTTCATCAAAACAGCGACACCAGAGAGAAAAATATGTTTTAGATAACGGCTTATTGGGAGAGAAATAGTCCATTATCAGCATAATAATAGGCATACATCTTGGTATGCATACAAATCCCTTATTATCTTTAGACCAAAAGTCATCATCAGTTAATTCTGGCCACAAATTTTGACGACGTTCTTTATAAGTCTTTGCTATTTTTCTTGACCGTGCTGCTCTTTGCTTTGCACTCATCACTTAACTCCATATCGTTAAACATGTCCTTAAGATATAGCGAATTAAATTAAAATTCAAAAACTTAGTGGTGCATATAAACTTAATGAATTGCAATAAATATTACAATTTAAAAAATAAAAAGAGATTTTTTTCATAACTAATCTAATTCAATAGTTTTTTTTAATACATAAAATTTAGTAGTTTATTGTTTTATATAATTTTATATAAAAAATACGTTATCAATGTTATCTGTATTATTAGTCGTATCGTAAAATTTATTAAGTATCTTGGGGGTGATTTTAAAAGAGGGGGAATATAGTTCAAAATTTTGGTTGTATTTCTATTAAAAAACTATACGTTTAATTAATACATTTAACATAAAATCTCTTATGCGAAATTTGAATTGTAAGTCCCAGTTAGCTTCAATCTTGGCTTACTTTACATTTTTTAATTTTAAAAGTTCCACGACTCGCTACTCGTTGAGCAAGTTCAGGATTACGACCTGCTAGGTGTTTAATCACAATTGGGGGAGCGCCGACTTCCTTAAGTAAAACAGTATCATTTTCAACATACAGAACTGGTCCACTTTGAGAGGCAGTAATAAAACTTTCTCGAAGTGCACAAGCGGCCTGACAAGCAATTTCTCTCTCATCGTCATTTTCATTAATTAGATTTACTGCTGACATTGACGTAATCCTGAGTAAAGCTTACATATAAATCATATTCTAAGTCGGGCTATACAGCACAGGAAATAAAGGCTTTTTTACATATAAGGTATTGTTCAACACACATCATAGCTACCTTGTAAGGTAGCTATGATGTGTGTTCTTGATTTTTTATTTAATTTCAATAACTTAAAAAAGTTAATGTCTGAGTTTTATTTTTATACATAAATGTAATAATATTTAAAATCAAGTACTTATATCATGTGAAAAATTGAGAGCTTAACAGCACACATAATACCTACCTAACTACCTTAGTTACAGTCAGGACTCTGATCCCACATGATGAAAATTAAAAATATGAACTCGTTTAAGCTGTCCTATATGTACTTCTTTCCCTCGGTGTTTTTCCCATTTTTGAATATCTATCAGTTTAGAAACAATCCAAACCTTAAATCATGGCTATTCAGCAATTTATTGATCAGCATTACGGTCATTTTGATCCCACTGTTCCTTACTTTAAGCATGCTCATCAGCAAATTTTTATACCAAGATCGCAATAAAAAACCGGAATACAACGCCATGGGGCTTGGGCTGTTGTGCCTGATTTTCCTCATGGGCAGCAACTACTACCAATTCCAGAAATTTACAGCAGGCACGGACCTCAGCATAGATTTTTACCGCATAGCGTTAATGCTGAGTTTCCTGATCGGGTGCTTTGTCTCAAGCCTCAGCTTCACCTTGAAATATAAGCAATATTCAAAAAAATATGACACGGACCTCAACCTCAAAACCCAAAGATTCATGCTGAGTGCATGCCCACTGTTATTGATCGCCATCACGGCCATCTTTGTGGTTTAAAGCTACTTTTGCAGATCCGCAAAAAAAGCTGTCATTTCATGAAAATTACTGACCAGACGCTTAGATTTCCGCTCATACGAAGGCACCGACAGTTCTACCTTGGACTTTCGGTTCAGATACTTGAAGTACAGCGGAAAAACTTGCTTATTGAACTTAAACACATCCTCCCGAACGCCCCTAAACCCCGCCAATTTCGCCACCCGAGACAACTCAGCCATGACCATACTGTCCTGTTTATCAGGACTCTTGATCTGTTGGGCTTTCTTAAAGGTAGCGACCAGTTGCTCACTCTTAAGTTCCAGAAACTTCTTGTGAATGCGCCACGTCCAACCCGTGGTTCTATCAATTTCTTTCTGTTTGCGCTGTTCAACCGTAAACGGTAGGTTAACCAGCTCATAGACTGGAGCAGACTGCTTATTCTCTCCAACCTGAATGGCGGTACGATAGATTAGCCGGTTCTGACGATCTTGAATCGATTCAAACTGTTCTAAATCGGACTTATCGAGTCCGTAGGCAACTCTCAACAAATCCGAACAATCTTGCTTTTTTTCTCGAAGTTCCTCGGGAACCGTACACAATAAACAGAGTCGAACCTTCTCAATTTTGAGCAGACTTTGATTGAGTAAAACAATCAGATCCACCACTGGTTTCTGCTTTAAACGGTAATTTCTTTGTCTGGCAGTTTGATTCAAATCATACCTTTTTTGAAACTTCTCAATGATGCTTTCAGCACGATCAAGCGGCACATCAAGCTGAAAATAATACTGCGTTTCGCGGCTGACTTTATCCAAAATATCGGCTAAATACTCGCTCGTTTTGACACAGTAATAGATCATTATAAAGTCCAGTTTTTTTGGTAATTCTGTCGGAAAAATTTTAGCATTTTTATGCTTTTTTGGTAATTCTATCGGAGTGCTTATTTTGTAATGATTTTGACTGCGTTTAGCAGTCCCTTTTTAGGTGCAGATGTAGGTTTATAAATGGTTGTTCCTGCAAAATTTGATTTTGGCACTTTTTCAGGTATAGTGAACGCATCTGATTGCTTCTGAAGCTTTTCTGATTCTGAACGTGTAGCGCATAAAAGAAAAACCATCTTTTAAGTTAGCAGAGACCATTTGTAAGAACTTTAAAGTGAACCATCGGGTCGTTATCCGTACGCCAACGGAGTCCTTTCATGATCAGCGATAGCATATATTTTTTTGGCTACTCGCATATTGTCTTTGTTAGATACCTCTAACTTTCAAAAATTACGTCTAGCGTAGTTTGTCCATTTTTGCGCCTATTTTTTGGCGTTCCAAATGTTCGGCAAGTTACCGCTGCCGAGACGTTTTTTCACTATTTCAAACTGCTAGGAATACTAACCATGTTCTGATCGGTGAAGCTGCATGCTGGGGAAACCTCGCTGGTGCGGCTACAACGGGGGCTAAAGAGTGAAATTCTCTTTTTCTACCCAATCAAGAAATTGAACAAGATTAAAGTTGTTGGGCGACGTAGACACGGGCGCTTTGGTGACAAAGCACAACCCTGTTTTAATTGAAGTCAGAGTTGAAATAATGGAATATTTCGACGTTAAGATGACTGCCTTTTTCATGAGTGATTTTGGGATGGGCACAGCACAGGTGGGCGATTAAAAGTGAGCCGAAAGGCGATCAAGACAGAGAAAAACTGTCAGATGTCAGATTCTAAAAGGGTCATGGACATCGGGTACTTGTGAATACATAAGCAAGATTCGTCGGATAGCTTAAGCCTGTAACGGCATCTACAGTGAAAACTGATAGTTGCTTTGCTGAAAATTTTGATAGCACGGTAACTCTAAAGAGTCTTTAGTCGGCTGTAAGTGGGGTCTTGGAACAACTCCCCATGAAGAGCCAAAGGAAGAGACGAGTGCAACGAGTAAGACTTGAGCGAAAGCGAGAAGTCGGGCATCAAATTGACAATTAAGACTAATACGGGAAGTTCGCTAAGATATTGTTTTTTAAATTTTATTAGTTGGTGACTGTTAAATTAAAATGATGTTTTAGAGGATGGGAGATCAATTGAGTAAAGCGGCTTTTAAGTCGGGAGCATGCATATTCGAGCGAATAAAAACGTAAGCGTATACATGAGTAATGAAAGGTTGAGCCGGTTATGTGTTTGATTAGTGAAAGAAATAGCAGTTGTGGTGACTGCAAGCGGACTGGTAATCCGTGGAAAAATTTTTGTATGTTATGAAATTTAACTGAGAATTAAACAGAAATAGCTCTGTTTAATGGTGTCGGTGCAGATTAATCACATGCATTCATTTTTAAAAATGACGACTAAGCCTGAAAAGGCTTAGTCGTTCATCTTTAAAACGCTCTATTTTGCGTTTTAAGCAACTATAAACACAACCATATGGATTAATACCAAAATTACCTTAACCGAGCTGTAACACTCTATTTTTTACGTTTAAACAGTATTTTCAACAAGTCTAAGATAAATAAACGCATTCTGCTAAGTGCTCTCACTCACTCAAGATCACCACACCCCTCGCTTTGCTCGGGCTGATGGTGAACGTTGAGTGAGTTTCGGCAATACTCTCCCTAAGGGCGGTCACTTAAAAAAATGACACATCCCTTAAGTATTGCCGATTTACCAGTCGGGCTGACGGAGCCACGCATCGGTCGTATCCGCACATAGTTTTGCTGACTATGCAGACAAGGACTAAAGGTCTTGCACCTTCCCCCACGCGCTCCTTGTCGAAGTATGGCAGTATCTCTGCGAGGGTTTCCCCAACATGCAACTTAACCAACCTATACAACTACTCTCAACGCTCCGTTTATGTGAGATTCCCCTGTAACGGTTCCGCCTTTCGACGATCGCTACGATGCACCAGTGACACTTATTCCCTCCACATGCACCGCATGCCAACCATAAAAAATGGGCACGCAGAAGCAGGCAAAGCTCGAAATACAAAAGTATTGCTTATTTAATGGACACGAAAAATATCAATAACGAAGTTTTTCAGGTTGGGACTTGTAATTACTGCACATAACTGTAAAAATAATCGGACAGGTACAAGCCTTAGTGTGAAATCATAACGGTCGCCAAACCTTATGATCTTCGTTATTTGATGTTCCACCATCAAATAACTGCGTACCGCTAAATATAAAGCGAAACCCCAAAATGTTGCAAGACATTTTGGGGTTTTTCTTTGCTCTATCAACAATTTAAGTTACCTTCTAGTTTCCCAAAAGTTACCAACTTTTTTTACCCCCCTTTGCATCTTTATGATTCTTATCTGTTTTCAGGCAAAAAAAGTTACCAACTTTTTTTCAGAAAGTTCCCTTCTTTGATTTTTAAAATTAATCTATTTGTCTGTTTTTTGAACAAAAATTAAATCCATGTTTTTTTTGATTTCAGCTAATAAGTTAGACAAACCATGCCTAATTTTAGGCAAATTTAGACAAAACACTTGTAAAAGGATAAATTAATCTATTGTAAAAATAGACAGTCTATTAGACATCCACTTTTGACAGGTTTAGGCATAGTTTTACATCATGAAAAGTCTTTCAGTTATAGAGTTATCAAAGTTATATGGAATTAATAGACAAACAATTTACAACAACATAAACAAAGGAATTTTAAGTAAAAATTCTGATAATAAAATTGATTTATCAGAAGCTATCCGTGTATTTGGAGAGCCTGCTAAAAAACAGGATGTAAAAGAACCTGTAAAAATAGACAGTCCAAACTCGGCAGAAGTTTTACTGCTTAGACAGCAGATAGACATGCTAAAAAATCAGCTTGATGATGCTAAAGATAGGGAGTCCTTTTATCAAAATCAGATTGAAACGATGCAACGCCTATTGGAAGCACCAAAACCCAATACCACTCAATCTGGATATTCTGGATCAGTACAGCCTGAACCAGCAGCAGAAGTGATAGCAATGCCACCTAAAGAATCAGAGATACTCGAGAATAAGCGAATACCTGTTCCAGAGCATGTAGAGCCTGAACCTGAAAAAAGGGGCTTCTGGAGCCGTTTTTTCAAGCCCTATGGATGATAGGACTATTTAATCAGACTAATCAAAACCGTGGAACATTGTTTATTTATTGATCGTGGAACATGAAAAATCATAAAAAAAACCCACCTTGGGGAAGATGGGCTATCAACTAGAAACTACAGCATTGATTTCTAAGTGGAATTATAACGCATTTCGTATAAGGTGTATTATGTTAATTTTAGATAAACTATAGAATCCATTAGTTTTTAAACCAATAAATTAAATATTTTATGGAACTCCAGAATATTTATTCAGGCGATACTTAAGCAATAAGGGTAGGGTGATTACATAAAGTATTGCAGCTAATGCCCATACCATTCCAGGAGCTGATGCCTGAGTCATAAAATAGAGGCTAGTAACTAATACAGGACCAATTATAGCCCCCAGACTATTAAAACTGCTTAATAGCCCTTGTAATTCACCTTGTCTTTCATCACTAATACCTCTGGACATCATTGCTTGCAAAGCAGGAACGGCTACTCCACCAAGGGCAAACAATGGTAACAACGCAAAAGGCACCCATTCTTCAACAGCAATAGATAAAAGAAGTAAACCAATTGCATCGCAAGCTATTCCACATAACAACGTATTTTTCTCTCCAAACCTCTTTACCATAGGGGCGATAGCAAAAGCCTGTGCAATAGAATGGCATATTCCATAACTAGCAAGGGAAACACCTGCAATAAATATACTCCAGCCATAACGATCCTGCCCATAGATAACCCATAAAGTTGCGGGGACTTGTGAAACCAATGTGATAATTAAAAAGATACCAAGCAATGGAGCCATATTAGGTTGAGTGATCAAATAGGATAATTTCTTTAATATTGATTGCTCCTGAACCTTCTCAGTCATTTTATTGCTGTGTTTTGATTCTTTTAATAAGACTGCTGTCATTATTAAATTAATCCCATTCATAAAAGCAGCAGCAAAGAACGGTGCATGTAAGTTCCATTCACCCAAAACTCCACCTATTACCGGACCCGCTATAAACCCAATACCAAAGACAGCTCCAAGGAGACCAAACCTTTTTGCACGCTCATGGGCTGGAGTAATATCTGAAACATAAGCTGTTGCAACAGCCATGTTGGCACCTGTAATTCCCGCAAAAATACGACCAATATATAGCCACAATAGAGAAGGAGCAGCAGCCATTAGGAGATAATCAGCCGTTGCACCAGCAATTGAAATAATTAATACAGGTCGACGTCCAAATCGGTCACTCAACGCTCCAAGGATAGGTGCAAAAATGAACTGCATCAGAGCATACACAGCTAATAAAGCACCATAGTGAACACCGCCTGCTTCAGCTCCAGCCAATGACCGTAATAATTCAGGCAAGATCGGCATAATTAAACCAATCCCAACAGCATCCAGAAATATAGTGATTAAAATCACGCTCAATGATTTCTTCACAAATGCCTTCTCTAGCAATGATAGAATTAATATTCTCTCACACACTCCCTATCAGTGATAGATTTATGAGTAAAAAAGATATTGCACCTCAACGTCTGACACGTGAAATAGTCCTGCGTACCGCATTGGATATGTTGAATGAAGAAGGCATAGATTCAATAACCACACGCAAGCTAGCTCAACGATTGGGTATTAAATCTCCAACTCTATATTGGCATTTCAAGAATAAATCCTTGTTAATGGAAGCAATGGCGGAAACCATTATAAATGAACACCATTTAGTTTCTTTACCCATCGATGGGATGACATGGCAAGATTGGTTGCTCGCTAATTCTGTAAGCTTTCGTCGAGCACTACTAGCTTACCGTGATGGTGCTCGTCTACATGCAAGAACTAGCCCCAGTCAAGGACATTTCAACACGATTGAGGCCCAAGTTGCGCTGTTATCTCATGCTGGGTTTTCTCCTGTTGAAGCAGTTGCATTACTTATGACATTAGGAAGGTTTATTGTTGGGTGGGTCCTTGAGGAGCAGCAAGAAGAAATAAGATCAGACCCACCATTCGAAGCCGATCCAACTATATATCCACTCATGCTCCAAGGAGTGAATACCTTACAAAATATGAATGCGGATGACATTTTTGAAAATGGGATTCGTATGGTGATTATCGGTGCTGAAAGACAACTTGATATTAAAATGCAAACTTAACTCTATACTGCTTTAAGCAACTGTTCTATTTAGTAATAAAGCTTTTATCCTTAATTATTTAACATAATGGCGATTATACGCAATACACTTGTATATTAATATAAATATCAGACACTTAATAAAACCATAAAAATGCAAAAATGCCCAAAAAGCCGATTTTGAAACAA
>NZ_JACASN010000047.1:0-9973 GCF_013390985.1 Acinetobacter sp. Swhac1
AAGTGCATAATCAATCGCTTGCTGTTTAAATTCGGGACTAAAACGTTTAGCCATTTCTTGAATCTCCAAAGATTAAAGTTACGTTATCTTTAGAGGGACGTGCTGTCCATTATTTTGTCTAGGATCAGTGATCCACCCAGAAAAAATGCTAAACCCTGGAAAGATACTAAGCCTCACTCACTAGAGCGCAATGAATTACTTCAAACGGTTAAACATTTAGGCAGGACACTATGGAAAAAATGGTCGAGCTATCATCGTCGCAGTTTGGTGGAAACCAGGATGCATTGCATCAAATTATTGGGGGATAGACTGACTGCAAGACATTTTCAAAGTCAGGTCAATGAAATACATGCACGTGTAGCAGTATTAAATAAATTCACGGAATTAGGTAGACCGCATACCCGAGTTGTCACTTAAATTTGAACGGCTTGGGGGAAATTCGGCTTTTGAATGTTTATGCAACAAAGCCATCAATAACTAAAGAATAATCTTGATTGAATCATTAGGTTTGTTGCTTAATCTGCTAAAAAAAAGCCAGATTCAAATAAACAAAATCCGGCTTAAACCGATTCGATCATCAAGGGTAGAATAATTCGATACTATTAAACATGAGGATTAAAATGCTGATTTTTTTAATTCAACATATGGTTTTAGTCCTCATATTTTTAAGCCCATTTCCTATCTACTACTCTGATTATTTAACATTTTTCGGAAACAAGCCATATCTACTAATCCTCACATAGCGACTACACTAGCAAAACTATGTAATCAAGCCAGAACTCTGCTTCATATTTCTCTGACGATATACACATAGTAAAAATAAAGTGCTAAAGATTTTTTGGCATGTGTTGTCCTTAAAATTCTTATTCTTAATTTCTACATTCACACCTTTTTTACTCTTCGCTTTTTTTAGTTCTACTTCAACTTCCTTCCAAGTTTTGGAAACACTGATTCTTTTATCAAATGCAGATGGATCCACTTTTCCTAGTTTGCCTAAGAACCTACTAAATTCCTGGTAATCTTTTTCACTCTTTATATAAACTTCCATACGTGCATCAATTAATCGTATACGGCGCTGAAAGTAATCAAGTACAAAGCTATCACTCATTAAACAATTGAAACACTGATAATTTTCAACAACTAATAAATTAGCTGTCTTATTCCGGTTTATATGCCTTAATAATCGATCTAGAGCACTTGGGGATTTCTGAACCTTCTTATGTTGAAAGTGACGATTTGCATAGAGTTTTACAGCTACATCACTCCCTATTGTACTGATTAAAGTATCCACCTCTCTACCTGATAGAGCGTTCAAAATATGATTGAAGCTTGCCATAAGCTGACGTCTTACCATCATGTCTTGATCTTCTTCGATCACCTCTTGCTCTGCGACATAAGTAATAAAACGATCTGGAAATATCATTTCTTGAATTATTCTCGAGCTTGAATTCAATTTTTCTACAATACTTTTTAGAGTAATTTTTTCTGTCACTTGCGATGTATTTAACTGTTTACTAAATAATTTAACCGGCAATAAAGCTCTGACTATTTTTGCAGATACTTTACTCTCTTCTATACATTGCGCATCAGCAACCAATAATGGTCCAAAATGTAAATAATGATTTACCGTCATTTCAATAGAAGAATGCCCCATAAGATGAGCAAGCTTCCTCCATACATCAGTACGAACATCAGCATGATCTAGACTATAAAGTAGATAGCTTTTAATTTTGCGAACTTGCTCTGGTGAATAATCAGTCCAAGATTTGATCAGTGAATCTGTTCCTTTCAAAACTAAAGCTAGATTGGTCGCAGCAGTGTGCCTAAAGCTATGAAATGAATAGTCGTGTGCTTGGTTCAACAATAACTGATCAAATATCTTCTTAATCAATTGACTCACAGATCGAGGTGAAATACTCCCACCCTCTTCAGAGAAAATCAAACAATCTTTGGCACCTAATGTATTTTGATTAATAGGCACCTTCATTTTTTTGTTAATCAAATGAATAACTGACATTAACTCAGCTTTAGTCAGTAATTGATCCAGGCACATTCCCCGTTTTGCATTAGTGGTTTTAATCTGACGAGTATAATTATTGTGGATAAAAATTTTGCAAATTTCATGTTTTTCATTGATAAAATAATAATGAGGATCATAACCAATTGTTTTATATTTAAAATTTATCATAGCTAAATCACTTAACTTTAATCCCAAAATTTCATTGAGTCTTAGCCCCGTTCTATACGCAAGAGTACAAATGACTTTAAGTATGTTCTTCTGGTCTTTGGTCAACTGAGTTTGGACAGCTATTAAATTTTTAAATTGATTAAACATTACTGGAGTAACATAGGACGTTCTACACACTTGCAAATCAGTTGATTGCAGTTGATCTAAATAATTAACACGAGGAGCACCAAAATTACGTATTAAGCTATTGTGAAATTTTTTTAGATTACTTACCGCATGCCCATAACTATTATGTTTAATCTCCCTCCCATTTTGTGAATGTTTTCTGTTTTTCTTGCTACGATCGCCAATGGATTTGACAGCCAAAATATGACTGTAGATCTCTTCAAATTCTTCTTCATCTATGGCTTGAAGGTCTAAATCATTACTCACAACATATAGAAAAAGTTCGTCAATAAATGATGATTTATAGGTATCTAAAGAACTCAGCTTAATACCTTTTTTACTTTTACCAGAGTCAATCGATTTTATTTCTTTCAGGCACTCCAAATACCAAGTAATCACCACAATCTGAACACTAACAAGAGCGATATCTTTTGACGAGCTATATTGCTGGGAAGAATAACTGTTTTGAAGCAAGCTAAGATCCTTTGAAAATTCAGCTATAACTTCACTCACACTCACATTATTAACATCCAAGTTTCTTACTAAACTCTTTTTAATATCTGCGGCACAGTGATAATCAGTATTCAAATTTCGAATCTGCTCCAACTTAGCCTTCTTCAATTCCGTATAGTAAAAATTATCTACAACAGCTTGATTGATGCTCTTTTTTTTAGACGTCTGAGTACTGTGATGTTTATCAATTCCTTCCAGTGCTTTTAAGGATGAATAAGAAAGCGCCGAGTAATTAAAAACTCCCTTAGATAAAGCAATAAGAAAACCATCTAATGTATTTTTCGTTCCAAAATATTGCACGTAATCTAAATGATCAAAAAGCTTATATCTATTCTTTGAAAAAATTTTAATAACAGCATGTTCGTGATCTACATCTTGTAAGCCCGATAAGATTTTTTGATCTAACATTTCCCTATTTAGATTGATTATAGAATCAATCAATTGCACCAATTCTTGATCTACTTGTCTTTTTTCTGGTTGTGTTTCTAACTCAATCTCGTTTACAAGTCGAATCAACATCAAAAAACTCATTGGGGTCAGATAAATTTGTTTAACTTGGTATGATTTTTCATCGTAAATTAAATTTGCATAAGACGAATTTTCTAGAGGATAACTATATAAGCAAGCAAATTTTGAAATATCTTTACCATATACAGATACAAGACCACCAGATAATTCAAATGGGGAAACTCTATCATTCGAATATGTTTCCCTCACTGATTTTAAAATTGAGAGCAAATCAGCTCGTGTCCGACATCCACAGTCAAAAATGAGAGCCAATAAGAACTGACGAAGTAGAAATTGTTTTTGTTCGAATGTCGCATACGGATTGAATTTACTTGTCTTAAGCCAATGTGGTAATTGCTTTTGCCAAAAATCATGCAGCTTTAGCTTAAAATCATGTAATTCCCTTCCACTCTGCAGTTTAGTTTGCGTAGATTCAATATCTTTGATATTAGGTGGGAAAGAGCTGGTTTGAATCAGTGGTATATCATAATTACAAGCCAACCATTGTATCTTTAATTCAATCTCATGTTTATTTTGAACACATAAATCTGACCAATATTGCCATCCAGCTTTTAACTCATCAGCATCCAATTTTAGTGATTTGAAGTATTTATTAACTTTGGCTCTCGCCTTATATATCTTCTCTTTAATTTTATCGTCAAGCTTAAGCTTTAAATTATGCTCCACAACCTCTTCAACTAGCATATTTGAAATACTTTCAAATATGCTCTTTGCCATAGATTCCAATTCTTGCTTTAATTTTGAAAATCTCTCTAATTTTTCATTATTCATAAAGAAATCCCCACAGATATGAGTTCAAGATCTTTAAAAAGCTTGCTTAAAGCATCCTGAATTTGAGTTTTGTAAGCATATGGCTGTAAAGATGATGATTTAGAAAATCCAATTTCACCTTGTTGATCATGCGCATACCATGACTTGAAAACTGCATCTGGCAAATCAAGGGTATTTCTTACAAAATGTCGAATCCAATTGGGGTATAACGGCTCTATTTCAGGGAAGTTCCGTGCAAGGTAAGAAGC
Source organism: Acinetobacter sp. Swhac1 (assembly GCF_013390985.1). NCBI lineage: Bacteria > Pseudomonadati > Pseudomonadota > Gammaproteobacteria > Moraxellales > Moraxellaceae > Acinetobacter > Acinetobacter sp. Swhac1. The sequence continues at coordinate 4,414 of NZ_JACASN010000047.1, forward strand.
CACATCTTTCTGAGTTAAAGGACTTATTTTTATATTCATGAATCCTGCATTTTTCTTCCAATAATGAAGATAGTAGTTATCCTCACTTTTAGTTAACATCCCTGAATCCATAAGGTCTATAATGAATTTTTCATAAAGCTTTAATTCGTTAGCAAAAAATTCAGTCAGTGGTGAAAAGCGGCCATGACGTCGTGATTGGCTATTTTTATCATGAATGTAGACTATGCCTGTAATGAAGTCATAGTTCTCCTTGATACTCGATGCAGCAATTGCTGGGCGTGCTCCTGAGGATAAAAGACAACAAATCCAAATCCAGACACTGAAAGCATTAAATCGTTCTTCAATTGATTTCTTATCCCTCAATACCTCAATGACCTGGTTGTTCAGTGAATTTAAGAATTTTTTCGCCTGATTAAATGACCAAGCTCGCTGACTTCCTACACGTTCATCACTTTTAGCTTGAATGAATTGAGGACGATCTAGCACATGACTCTCATGTTTATTCTGAAACCAAAGCCATACGTATTTCTCATACGAATCATTTAACTGTTTATAAGAAAAACCACCGTATGCCAGATCAGGTTGATGTGAAACTTGTTTACCAATGAGAAAATTCTTTTGTAAATCATCTTCACAAATTCGATGTAAATGAAATGAAAGCTGCGAGGCGATATGAGTAACAGATAGATTTCCAATACAATAACCAAAGAAACACTCTTTCAAATACTGATTAAAATCGGTGTTTGTATAGCCACTTAGTTGCGCTTTTTTGATTCGATCAATCCACATTGCAGGAATTTGGAATGTCCAACTGGAATGTTTATTCTGCCTATTTCCTTTTTTTGCAATTTCTCCCTCCAACTTTTTATTAACATCGGCATCGACGGTCCATAAATAATAATCACGACCAGAAGAATGTTTTAATTTCTTCATTTCAAAAAAGTAATCAATATATTGAAAGACAACAGCACTCATTCCTGTACATAATGACATTAAGAAACAGGCAGCCATGGCAGATTTTTCTATGTCTTTATTGTTCTGTAGTTCGTCATGTAAGACCTGATAAATAACTTTCAAAAAAGGTGGGTCAATATAATAAACATTACTCACAGTCTGTTCGTGTACATGATCGAGGTATCGACGCAATACTTGATGATCAACAAAAGAGGATACTCTGCGTGTACTCTCATCTTGACTAAAATCATATTCACGTTTTTTTATATCTTCATCATCATCATCATCATCCTTTGCACGAGCATCCGAATAATCCGAGAAGCCTTCTGTGATCAAAGGTGGGGCAATGAAACTTAAAATAGAAACCTCTGTTTCCTCAAGTGAGGGTTGAGCTTTTTTTCTATTCACCTGTACTTTTTCATCATAGTAGAGATTTTCAACAGCCACCCTATATTCATCTAAATAGCGATTTAATGATTTTTCAATCTGATTATTTTTCTGTGCATTGAAAACTAGACAAGTAGCAATTGTTCGGTCTTTGTGATGTTTAGCATAATTACTAAATTCTTTTTTCGAAAGCTTTAATGGATCAACATCTATAATTGCTCTAAAATAGAAAACAAGATTGGTTAATACATCATCTACACATTTATCAAAGTTTTTACCCACCACTCTAAGTAATAAGTATAATGTATAGTTTATTCTTTGGACTTTTAATTCTGAGTCATCAAGCTTCAAAAGCAATCCAGACAAAAACATTACATAATTTAAAATTTCAAAAGTTTTATTATTTATCTCAATTCTAGTACCATTATTTAATTTTTTAGAATTATTGCATAGTATCGAGATACTCAAAAACCCCAATATATGCTTATATTTAGTTCTTTGCTGATATTTGCAAATATTAAAATACAACATTTCACAGCGATCTATTAGAATTTCAAAACTATCTTTATCTATAAAATTCAAATGAAAATCTTGAACATATTCAAAATTTAAAACCGCAAGTCTTTCACTATATCCAGAAATTGTTTTCTCAAAATCATTACAATGATTTTCAAGATCTTCCTGATTTAAAATTTCACTCATTTTAATTAACTCCAAAATAACTCTTAATACTCATTAAAATTCTTAGGCAATTTAAAAAATTTCACAAAATCACTTTTATATAATTTTTCATGATTAGAATATCCACGTTTTTTAAACACCTCCTTGTTAATATAAAACCTTATTTCCGTCTTATCTTTTTGGTTTAAATATTCAAAAATCCTGTTAAACAAATAATTTCTTGATTCCTTCTTAATTGAAGCACTTTTTAAATAATGAAAAAGCTCGAACCAAAAAACATAACTTGTTTGAGCCTCAACCCAAACCTTCTGATCTTGCTTGATCGAATCCGGTAAATAAGCACATGCTGTTTTAAAACATTCAAGATCGTCACTGATTCGTTTAGCAATTGAAGTAAGTATTTGGCCTTGGACCTTCTTTTGCAGGGTTACACTAGAGCCAGTTTGATTAAGTACAGTCTTAAGTATGTCCAATTGAGTTTTTTCAACCACAATCTTCGAGTGACTCGTACTACGATGTTTGACTTTTTGCTTTGATTTTGAATATTTTTTGGACATTATTAACTCCAAATCCTACCCTATAAAAATTTCATTAAGACTTTTTTTGAGCATGACAAAGCCTAGAGCCTAAATCTAAATCCAATTTAAACTGGTGATATTTCTTAAAAAATAGGTATATAAATTTTATGGATGAGATAGTATTTCTTGTTATTGCGTGCTTTTTACCTCTAAATAGAGTGAACGCCAATAGCATGAAAAACTATCTCAATTTTTCTAGACTTCTTCTTTGACACAAGCAAATTTATAGACTTCCGCTTTACTCCATCGAAGACTGCGACCATGCCTAATAGGACTTATTGGTCCGTTTTCATACAATGCCCATTTACGTAATGTTTGTTCTGCATACCCTAATAAACGAGCAGCCTCACTAGTAGATAGCAATAATCTATCTTGAGTAATTTGTTTAACTTTATGTTTCATGTTGATTAAGATATCTGGTTTAATACATTTACATAAAACTAAATTTTTTAATTAATTTATATATATATATCTGATTTTTTTATGATCCTATACTACTAAATAAAATTTTAAAAATTAACAAAACAATTATAATATTGATTTATATAAGATATTTTTAAAAAAAGTATGAAACTACAAAAGTAAAACTATTACCTTCTTAAGGACAGTCAATCACATCTATCTTCAACACCACTCAATTCAGAAGAATTACCATACATAACCACCTTATAAATCTCAATTCATTATCCACTTTCTTATTAAATTTAAAATATCAATCAATAAAATATATAAATTTATAATTTTTAAACAACTAATAAAAATATTCACAATCTTATTGAGTAATTGAAATTTTATAAAAAACTATTATATTAAACACATAATTTTAATTATCATTTAGTAATGAGAATTTTTTTAGCTATGGCGCTCAAACCAGATTATTTAAAAGTACAATTTCCTAATGAATAAGCTTATACCTAAAATTTATCATACAATTAATTAACCCCATTATGACAACATCTCAATAGGTTAAGTTAATATATCAATTGGGTTTAATTATAATATTTTAGCGGCAGTGTAAAATATCCCTCTAGCGGCATTTAAAAACTGCCACTTAGTTAATATAGTAGTCATTTGGAACTGCTCAAATATGTTAACTTTGGAGCAAGAAGTTACAGTTTAAACACTGTATAAACAAGGTTTATTTAAGGTAATGAGTTGAGAACTTGCGGAATCTAAAAATACCGTGCGTAAATATTTACAGCAAAAGTCCACACTACAGTATCGGCTTACAACCTAGAATAAGTATTCTTGACTCATATAAACCTTATTTTCTTGAACGCGTAAATACTCCTTATCCTGAATGGATTCCTGCCGTTGTACTCTACCAAGAAATTTTAGAGCTTGGATATCTAGGAAAGGTCAGGATCGATCTTAAGGGAATATCTTGCAACATTATAACCAGTCACCATACTGAAACCCTAAACTGCTCGACTGTGCTAAAAAATATGGCTTTCGCCCCAGCATATGTAAGCGCTACTCTGCACAAATCAAAGATAAAGTTGAACGCTTTAATGGATACCTCAAATCAAGCTTTATTGTGTTATTAAAAGCAAGCTTGAAGACTTCGAGTTTACTGTTAGATGTTGATTGTTACCAATGGCCCCCTATTGGCCGGTGGCTACATGAAACCGCCAATAACCGGATTCATGCCACTACTGTCAACAACATAGTCAACCGATCATGCAACAACTGTATTAATGGCTCAACCAACACCATCTAACGCGGCTATCGAGTTCTCTAACTGTTCGAACGATCAACTAAAGCTTAAAACTCTGGCAGGCACTCTACCGCTATCTGGTTGATGGTAACTTACCAATCAACCTAAGAAGCATTACTTCGTAAGGGATCGAAAATCAGATGTGTCCGTAGGCCTTGGGACGTAAGAACTGGTTGTTTACTGACTCGCTGCGCAGTTGTAAGTGAGCGGCTAATATGATAAGCCTCATTCAGTCAGCAAAGCTGAATGGATTGGATTCCTATGCCTATTTAAGTGATATGCTAAAAAGGCTGTCAACACATAAAGTGTCCCGACTAGATGAATTACGACCACACTGCTGTAAATCTAACTTAATTAAAAAATAACTATGAGGTTCACCGGACGCTTACGTAGAAACTTGTAATAAACTGATCTAAAAAATGGGACATATACATCATAATTCGCATCTCAAAGTATTAACTTAAATTGTGATTAAGCCATGCCAGAATTAGATCGCCTCCATACCCATGTTGTCACTTAAATTTGACTAACTACAGGAAATTCTATTTTTCAATTCTTTACACAACAAAACCAGTTAAGAATAATGTTGATTTAAGCTGCTTACCATTTGCTTACTAGAATACAAAAACAAAAAAACCACTTAGGATTAGTACACCTAAGTGGTTGTTTTATATGGTGGGCCCAGACAGACTTGAACTGTCGACCAACGGATTATGAGTCCGCTGCTCTAACCGACTGAGCTATAGGCCCTAAAATTGAATTTGTTATAATTCAACAAGTTCAAGCGCAAAGAATACTAGCGAAGATTTTTTAAAAAAACAAGCTATTTTCAGAAATTGTAGTATATATAATCATCAGACAAATTTGATTATTATTGAAATAAAAAAATACACCTTCACTTTCCGAAAATTTGCCCGATGCAATTTTAAACGCTTCTCTTTACTCACTTCCAAAAACAACTCAAACATTGACCAGATGAATATCACCTACGGCAACGCAATAAGATAGAAACATTATTTAGCTTATTGAAAGATCAATAGGTAATCCTCCCATAAATAACCGAAGTTAAAAGTAGAGGTTAAGCAGCCATTAGAGGTGGCTTTCCTTTGTTAGCTCGATGTGGTCTTTCATGGTTGTAATGCCACAACCAGTTTGTTGCATAATCTTGTACTTCATCCAAAGTATCAAATAAATGCTTGCTCAGCCAACTATAACGTATGGTCCGATTATAGCGTTCAATATA
>NZ_JACASN010000048.1:0-9643 GCF_013390985.1 Acinetobacter sp. Swhac1
TTGACAGCACCACCACCACGAATGATGACAATCAAGTCAGGAGGTGTTTTGTATTCATTGGCCCACTGTCTTAATCCTTGGCTTAAAGAAGCAATGATACTTGCTGCTGCTGTATTACCTTGAAATGTTGCTGAGTGATAGATGAATTCACAGACCCCAGCTTTATGCAGAATATCAGCATCCTTCCTAAAGTCTCCTAATCCTGCAGCTTGTTCAGGTGCAATGACGAGAACTTTGTTGATGTCAAATGGTGTAGGGAGCTTCTTATTCTTGTCAATCAAGCCATCTTCTGTGAGTTGCTTTACGATCTGTTGGTAACGTCTCGCAAGATCACCGAGCGTAAAGCTTGAATCAATGTCTTCAATGTTTACTGAGAACCCATATTGTGGGCTAAAGCTGGCTTTGACTTTAATCAGAACATTCAGGTCCTTTGACAGCTCCATTCCACTTTCGTTCTGAAACTTGTACAGAAGCTTAGCTGCAGTGGACTTCCAAATGGTTCCTTTACAAGATGCAATGACTTTATCAGTGCCCTCTTCTTTTTCAGCAAGTTCTAGGTAGCAGTGACCACTCTTGGTGTTCAGGCTTCTAATTTCAGCTTTAACCCATACAGGATCACCAAAGGAAATCTTTACGATCTCTTGAACTGTTTCGAGGTATTCACTGAGGGAAAGCTGTTGATCAGGCATACTTAGTTTTTATGAATTGTAATTGTCAAAGACTATAGAAAGTTTGGCTTATAGGCAAACACCTATAGGTTATGAAGTAATAATGCCACTTCATGTATCGCAAGTCATGCCGGTTAGGGCAGTGACGATAGAAACCAAAAAAGTGGCTAACATTTCAACTAAAGGTCTTCAATGGCTACTCGAATCCTGCCTTGTTGTGCACGAGATTCGACAAGCTGATTCAGCTCTGCATCTTCTCCTTGGTTCATTACTCGATACACAGTAGCTACCCCACAACCAACAGCTTTCGCAATTTCCTGCTTAGTCATGTTATTTGTAGCAAGCAACTCCTTGATTCTTTTGTGCTTGGCTTCATTTGGTTTCTTACCTGATGGTTTGTACCCTGAACGCTCTAAGCCTTGCTTGATCCTTTCTATACGTTTCTCGTTATCCAAACGAGCCATAGTAGCAAGTAGATCAATCAGCATATTGTTGATGAGATCTAGGATCGAACTTGTAATACTGTCATTGGTTTGGATTAGTTGATGAGTAGTCGGAAGGTCAGCAACTACTAAGCGAAGCCCCTTCTCTTGGATTCTACGCTTAAGTTCTTGGAAGTCTGCTTGGCTTAGACGGGACAGACGATCAACGCTTTCTACCAATAACGTGTCGCCTTGGTTTGCTTCTGTGAGCAACCTGTTTAGTTCAGGACGATCCAACTTCGTCCCTGAGAAATTCTCAATATAGGTAACCGATTCACCTAACTCGAGCCTTTGGTTTAAGTCATCTAATTGGTTTAGTGCTCTCTGTGCATCTTGATCTTTGGTTGAAGCTCTTAAGTAGATTCTAGTCGTCATGGTTTATCATTTGAGATTATTGACTATACTACAATGATACAGCTATCATTTAATCAACATAACAACTCTAATGATATTTCGTTGTAACTAACTGTTTCCTTATCATTCGGGTATAGTCCAATGATAGAACACTAGTCATGGTTGTAGGGGCAGAGCGGGAACTTTGCCCCACTTTTATAACCAATTTGAAACAGTTGTTACTTCAACAAAGGATGACCTTGAGGGACCATCATTTTAATTTAGTTGCTATTTAATTGCTGATTAGTTGCTATTTAGTTGATATAATATCCTAAAGTTTAGGATATGGATATTTTAATGAGCGTTCAATCGAGATTATCAAAAAATGCGTGTAGATTAATAAAAGCCGCGCAGTCCATTATTTTTGTTCGCTGGCAAGCAGACAGCGGGACTCAAAAAGTCGTAGCACTGGCACAGATGGCGGAATGGCAGCACCCATTGATTCTATGTGCTGGCGATGGTTTTTGGGATGCTCATGACTTTGACAAAGCAAAGCGTTCTATCAAGCGACACAACAAAGGCATAATTTTTATTGATAGACGCGATTTTATTTTTAACGATCCGTTAGAGCTATCGAAGCTATAGCAGAGCTGACCGCAGAAAGAAAAAACTATAGTCTTTTAATAAAAAAGCATGACTAAAAGCCATGCCTTGGGAATTCGTATAACGTGTAGTATGTTAATTTTAGGGAAACTTAATTCTATAGGTGATACCAATGGATAAAAAGATAGAAGAGAAAACTAAAGATATTAATGAAAAAATTCAAAAATTGGATTTAGCTATCCAAGAACTAATAGAAACTACAGACAATTTTTTTATTAATGATAAGTACTATGGAATTGAATGTGCTTTTATTTTAGACCATGCACTAAATATTAAAATGCACTTTTTCAACAAGTATCCAGCATTTGCACCACCTCACTTACGAGGAGTAGAAAATTATGATCGAATTATACATATTAGAGAAAATAATCCTGAAGATAAGCTAGAACAAATTTCTCCTCTTAAAGACTAAATTTTCTAATCGCGTACTTAGAAGCCCCTATTATTTAACATAATGGCTGTTATGCGAAACGACAGAGAGCTACCAGCTCTCGTTTTTTGTTATGGAAACTGCTAAAATTCAAATACGCCATTGACGTATAAAGAGTCCATGTTATTTATTGAAACCAGCATCTTTACCAAGCAAATTAAAGACCTTGTATCTGATGAGGAATATCGTCAACTTCAGCAAGATCTTTTGGTACAGCCTGAAACGTCCGGTGCTTTACAAGCCTGAACGATCTGCTGTTTAAATTCAGCACAGTATGTTCTTCGTTTTTTCGCAAGAGATGCGATGGATGTCTGATGATTTGTAGTCATAAATTTAAGTCCCCACTTGTTTCTAAGTGGGGACTAAATTAAGGCTTATAGGATGAATTCAGAAGGTGTGTTCAGCGGACGCTTACCAATGATGCCCCTCTAAAATTATTCAATTATCTGAAAATCATTGAGATCTGCCTGAATAGATTTTGGATTATTTGCATTTACAAATTCTGCATTTGTATACAACCAGCCGATTTGACCTTGCTGATTAAAACGTTTATCCAAATATTTCAGTATAGGAGTATTTGAGAAGATATCCTCTGAAAATACTTTAAATTCTCCTACATCTAGCTCTTCACTATCTTTCATAAATAATAAGCCATTTTTTTTAGTGGCAGATATATCTAAAGAGCGACTAACTAAACGATACCCATCTTTAGCCTGAGCATTTATCATATTTTGCAATGCTAAAGTACTTTCAAGTCTTGAACTCTCTGTTGGATAGTCTTTGTATCGATATGTGTAAGTACCATTATGTTTGCTACTATTTACACAAGTTGCTATTTTAGGTTGATTTTCTTTATTATCTAAAATTTCTGCACGATTTCCTGTAAAGTATTGTTTAAATTGAATAATGCGACAACCTTTTTGACCTAATTCATTAAGTACATTAATTAGTTGATTAGTGTCAACAAGTGGGGAAAGATACCCACTATCATAAGTGTATGATGCATTATCATTTTCATTTTTTAAAAAATAGTCTTTAAAATTTAAGTCGGTAGAAGGCCTTACAGAATGAAGAAATTGGTATCCAGATTTTCCATTCTCATTCAGCTTACTTAACCATGAAAAATAGATATTGCTAACAGAGCTTGCAGTTCGATCAGAAACAATAGCAGAGTAACGAGTATTCTGATTAGCTAACTTCATATAGCTATTTACAGTTTTATTTCCATACACCTTATTATTGTATGCGACAATTTTATATCCTTTTTGCCCCATTTCATTAAGCTGAGATAGGAATGCAGCACTACTGGTTGAATTAACCGCATCTACATTTAAAAAATTTGCTGTTGTAATAAGGGTCTTAGGTTTTTCTGCAGTAAATAATCCGACATTACTTTTTACATAACAGCGATTATCCTTGTAGGGGTTAGATATAGAATTCCTTTCTAACTTAATGTAAGCAGGATTATTACTAGTTGAGTTAATAATACAAAATGAGTCATCATCTAAAAATGTTAAGACTCTATTCTCTTCTGAGGTTGTGCTATATTTTTGATATTTAATAGGATAGTAAAAGAAGTTATCATATTTGATACCAGTTTGAATGTCTTTTAGTATTAGATCTCCGAGTAATTGATAACGCTTGCTAACTAATTCACCTCCACACGTTTTTAATGATGAATTATATTGAGAATATTGAATACCTTCATTACTAGCTTCTACTGAATTATCCCCAGTTTTAAGAATTTCAATCTGAGCTAAATTACAATCAGAAATACCTAAATTAGATGAGCCTTGAATCCACTCTCCAGCCAATTTATCCGCTACTGTTGTTGGTGTTGGTGTTGGTGTTGGTGTTGGTGTTGGTGTATTGGAATTATCTGAGCTGTCACTGTTACAACCAACCAAAGCAGTAATTATTACAGTCACAAAGCCACTTTTAATTATCTTGTTCATAATAAGCTAATCACTAAAAATATTTTTTATAGAGATAGCCATCAAAATTCTGATGGCTATGTTATCACTATGGCTCCATTTCAAGAATTAATGAATTAAATGAGATTCTACCCATCCATTTCCATATTCTGTTGTTACTTCGATTAATCCATTTGAGCTGACATTACCTGCATAAATAATGTCAGAATTTTTAGAAAGCTTAGTTTTTACTTTGCTTGATTTATTAGACGTTTCATACAGCGGTAAGTTGTTTAGTTTTGGGGTTATTTTTTGTCCTATAGTACGTTCAGTATTTGTAGATGTTTCATTATTACCACGAAATTTGGTCATTTCTTTGGCTGTACCTGCTACTTCTTTGGTCGTTTCATTAATTTGACTTAAGGTTCCTCTTAAATCTCTTAAACTGTCAGCAAAGCCAGCATAAGAAGACATTGAACTAGCAAAGATGGTAAACATAAGAATCAGGGGTGAAATTTTCATCATACTTACTCCTTAACGATAATTATTCAAATTAAATACTTTATTAAAAAATGCGAAAATTTAGCATTTTTTATGATATAATACTTAATTAATAGTTGTAAATAGATGAACGTTAAATAGTGAGAGATTAAAAATTCATAGATTGAGAGCCAGGTTGTGAGTATTTTTATTTCACAAGGAATACGAAAATTGATCTGATATAATTTGTGAGGTACTAAAAATAGTGAGAAAATTTCAATTAAAGTTTTACTGCTGTTGGTGTGATGACTAAACTTCCTACTAATGATGCTGAGTTTAATTTAAAGCAAGTGCTTGTACTCATGAATTATCTGAGTCAATGGTTAATTCGTTCTGGTGTTGGATATACAGAATTTTCCGCTGCTTTAAAACCAATTTTTTATCAACAGGCTCTTCAAGAATTAGAAAGGATTGATCAAAAGCCTACTATTTCTGCTATTAGTTTATTATCTGGTCTACACCGTAAGGATGTCAGTGCATATAAAGAGACGAAGCTGGCGGGTAAGCCTTTGACTGAAGCAAATATTTCTGAACCAATTAGTGTTCCTTCTCGGGTTATAGGTTTGTGGTTAGCAGAAGGCTGGGGAGAGTGTTTACCATTCAGTAGTGAAAAAGAAAACAATTTCGAAATTCTGGTAAAAAGAGTATCTACTGAGCGCCATCCTAGGTCTGTGTTAAATGAGTTGATCAGATTAGGCATAGTACTTGAAAAAGACGGTAATATTTTATTGCAAAAAGGACAATTTATTCCTGATCCTTCTTTACAAGAAGCTCGTAAAATTTTAGTTAAAAACTTACAATCCCATTTGGCTGCAGGTTTTCATAATTTATTTGAAAATAATGAGCAAAACTTTTTAGAACAAGCTGTGTGTGCAGATGAATTAACAGAAGCATCTGTTCAGTTTTTACGTGATCAAAGTCTAAAGTTGTGGCACGAATATGCACTACAACTACTAAAGTTAGCTTCTGAAAAATGTGCAGAGGATGAAGGTAAGCTAGATGCTACCAAAACTTTCATATTTGGGGTTTATCAACATGACCGTGAAGAAAATAGTTAAGCTATTTTGCTTTAATATTTTATTTTTAACAATCATTGGTTGTGGAGAGGATTTTAGTGTAGGGGGAGCTAGTCTAGAAGGTACAGGTAATGGGCTTCCACCTCCACCTGGTCTTGGGAATGCTAACGACAGCAATAGTGATGATTTCTTTAAACAGGACCAATATACGTTAAAACTATCTGGGGCTGTAACTGATTTATGTGGTCTAGTCGTTCGCGAAATTCAATTTTTGGATTTATATCAAAAAACAGACTTACGTAAAGATACTTTATATGATCTAAAAATGGATAAAGATAAAGGCACTCCTATAGATATTAAATTATCTTTTCTTAATAATTATTGGGATAAAGTGATATTAGAATATCCTGATTGCAATGTGCCTTTAGATTTTTATAATACTGAAACAAAAGACCAATTATTTCCTGAGATGCAGTGTTCAATTATTAAAAAAGTTGAGTTAATGCCAGATGAAGAGCGTATTTTTCAACTAAAATACAATTTATTTGAACCTGTAAACGGAGTATGGCAGTTAAATAGTCAAGTTAAAATTACTATCCCATCTGATGAACCAGAAGAAGAGTGTGGAGAATTGCAGCTACCATTGGAATTGATAAAAAATAAAAATTTTAATTGATGAAAGAGAGTCTAGTCAGGACTATGCACCACCGTTTTGATACAATTAATCGTGTAGTGAATGATTTAGGTTTAAAGCTCACAGTACAGCACGCTTAAGGCTTTAAAAAATATAGTAAAAATGGGAGATATAAGCTCCCATTTTTATCGTTAAACATTGAATCCTATATGTTTTCCTGTTGGAAGCTCTACATCAATACGGAGCTTCCCACCCATTGCCTCAACATACTTTTTCATGGTTGAAATCTTTAAATCATTACCACGATTTTCTATTGCTGAAAGCGATGGCTGTTTTATTCCCAAAGTTTCAGCAAGCTCTTTTTGAGAAATTTCGAGTTCTTCGCGAATAAGATGAAGCCGATTTTCTAGCAGTAATTCATCTGCCATTTTTTGAATACGGGCTTGGCTCTCTGGAGAGCGGCTAGCTAACAATTCTTGTAGAGTCTTAGCCATTAGATTTATCTCCTAGGGTGGTGAGATTAAGTTGGTATTGTTCATCTGCAATATCTAGCATGTCTTTATAAAAACGCTTTTTACCGCCTTTATCAGCAATACATAGAACAATAGCCTGTCGTAAGGGATCAAATGCGAAGAACGCTCTTAGTGGTCTACCGCGATGTTGAACGCGCAATTCTTTCATATTGGTAAATTTAGACTCATACACAGCATCTACTAAAGGACGGCCTAAATTCGGTCCCTGCTGCTGTAGAACAACCAGGGCAGCCAGAACCTTCTCTTGTGTCGATTCATCTTGCTGTTCAAGCCACTGATTAAATAGATCTGTCGTAATGACTGTCCACATACTACAACCTAAATATAGATTATAGTCTATATTTTAGGGCCATTATGTTTGTTTTGCAAATGAGAAATGAGAGGCAATAAAAAACCCTGACATCCTGTCAGGGTTTTTTATAGTGCGATCTTTGGTAGCTCTGCTATTCTACCTCACTATCCTAGTGTTAGAACTTATCATTATTGTTTTTTGTTCCGGAACATCCTGTTCCTGTATGACTTCATCATAAGTAAAAAAACACAGATCCCCTAGCCGCAAAATCCCTAAATATCTGTGCGCCAGAGCGTACAAACCAGGATAAAAGTTGTCCCGGTTTTATCCGCAGAAATTGGGGATAATTTTTTCCCTGGGTATCTTATGTAATCAGGGAAAATCGCAAAACCGACTACTTTTTAAACAAATTTATTGGCAAGAACTATCAAAAATGATCACAAAAAAGCCGACTTGTTTCCAAGTCGGCTTTTCGGGTTTGCGTCCCCGTTCTCTTATAGCATAACTTTTTGAAATATAACACTATTTATTTTACTGTTATTCACCAATTAAAATGTCTATGCGATAAACCATTTAAAATGTCCTGTTTTTAACCAAAAGAGTCAAGCACAGGATTTAACTTTCTTTGTTCAATATCGGCTTTCTGAGCTTTACGGCTTGGCATATTTTTATTTGTTCTTGAACATTTATTCTGTTTTTCCAATTCTTCATGCTGCTGTTGAATATGTGCCAGAACTGCACCTAACCGTTTATTCTCAACAATCTCATTTTGCTGTAGCCCAGCCAATTTATTAAAGATGCTGTAGTTGAGCTTTCGGCCTTCATGCATGATGGCCACAGTGCCATCCGGGTACTCCAGAAATGAAATGTATTGCCCAACAAGCTTATGATTCAGCTCTATCGGTTCAAGCAGATAAATACACTTGTCATACGTGATGGTTAGGTTCTTCGTGACCTTACGCGGTTCCTGCCAGGTGAATATATCCTCCAGCTCAGCATCAGATTCCGTTAAAGATCGATGCAAGTTCTTTGGGTTTCTCGCACACTTGGTGAACTTCTGGTTGAAATGCTCAATAAAGCAGGGTAGCCAGGCATTGGCTTCGGCAATTGAACTGATGCCTTCCAGACGCATCTCTTTGATCAGACGGTCTTGAATGGTTCTATTCGCGCGTTCTACGCGACCTTTGGCCTGTGGTGAGTTGGCAAAGATAATATCAATGTTTAACTCATTCAGAATCCGGCCAAATTGCGTGATCTTGCTGTCCTGGCTCGATTTCTGGTTCACTCGGAAGACCGAATGTTTATCGCTATAAAAGGCCAGAGGCTTACCGTATTGTTCAATGTAGGCTCGGGTTGAAAGCATATAGTCGAAGGTCGTTTCCGCCTCACAGAAGCGCAGATGTAACAGCTTTCCAGTGGCATCATCGATATACACCAATAAACAGCACTTAGCAGCGCGTCCTTCGAACCAGTCATGATATGAGCCATCAATCTGGATCAGCTCACCGAAGCAATCCCGATTATAACGTGGCTGATATGGACGTTTAAGGCGCTTGGATCGCGGAATCCAGAGGTCATTTGCAGTCATCCAGCGCCGAAGCGTTTCTACCGGGATATTCAGGTCAAATATGCTGCTGAGCTTCTCATGGGCCAAGGTGGGTCCAAATCCCAGCAGATGTTCAGAAATAATGGAAAGACATTTTGATTTTAATAAATCATCATGGCGACGATGACCTGGTTGACCACGACTGGCATGTGCCATACCTGAGACACCATCTTGATTGAGCTTTTGTAATAACCGGGTAATTTGACGGGTTGAAAGATTGAGGATTTCAGCACCACGGACTTGGGTAATACGTTGATCTCGAACGTCTTGCAGAACAGCCTCAAGTGCCTCAATATTGTTTCTGACCAACTCCATGGTTTCGGACCCACTTTAGCGCATGAAAAGCTCACCACCGTACATGGATTCGATCTTTCAGTAGAAACCCTGCGTTCCTGGATGATTGCAGCTGACTTATGGATTCCTCGATCCAAGCGCCTGAAACGCCCGTATCAGCCTCGTTACAACCGGGATTGCTTTGGTGAACTGATCCAAATTGATGGCTCATATCATGACTGGTTTGAAGGACGCGCTGC
>NZ_JACASN010000049.1:0-9454 GCF_013390985.1 Acinetobacter sp. Swhac1
ACATAAAAAAGCCGACTTGTTTCAAAATCGGCTTTTTGGGCATTTTTGCATTTTTATGGTTTTATTAAGTGTCTGATATTTATATTAATATACAAGTGTATTGCGTATAATCGCCATTATGTTAAATGGAGTCTTTATGAGAAATTAATAATCTATGTTTGTTTGAGATTGAAGTATATTTAAAAAAATTAAGTTGTTTTTTTAAATGCATAACTTCATCTTTTAGTTTTTTGATTTGTTGATCTCTTTCGTCCCGTATAGGGGAAGTAAGTTCACCAAATTTTTTAACTAACTGGCTATATTCAATCAAGTTATTGTAGTCAAGTTCGAAATCTCCGCTTTTTATATATTTAAGTATAGTCGAGCGAGGTTTTCTATACGCTATAGCAGCATCACTGATCGAAAATTTTTTTAAAAAGTGATGATGGTTACTTAGCATATTATTTCATTTAAGGCATTATTAATTTGGTAGATATATGTTAATAAAATTAACAGGCGGATTCAAGCGACACATATAAGATATAAATCTTTAATCATTATTGGTTGATAATTGAACGTTTACTTTACACATACCCTACTCTGATAATTTTTCTATTATTAAATCAATATGCTTTTAAAAATTTATATTATTAACATAATACACCTTATACGCAATGCTTTTTAAATTTTGTTATAATTCAATGTGTTAATTTCAGTTTTATAGCCCATTCGCCCTCGAATGGGCTTTTTTTATGATTTTTCACGTTCCACGCTTATTATTTGATCAATGTTTCACGACTTTGTTCATATCAGGTAAACAATCGTGGTTAATCATAGGGTCTAAAAAAACGGCTCCAAAAGCCTCTTTTTTCAGGTTCAGGTTCAATATGCTCTGGTACTGGAATTCGCTTCTTAGGCTCTTGGATCTCAGTCTGAATCTCAGCTTCTTCTTTTGATTCAACAGTCTCTTGGGGGGGGGCAACTGGTGTTGGATCTTCTACCTTTGGAGGTTTTGGGGCTTCCAGTAGGCGTTGCATTGCTTCGATTTGTTCTTGGTAGAAGTTTTCTCTCTCTAAAGACTGATTTTCTCGCAAAATTGATTGGTTTAATTGACGTTCAAGCATGTCAACTTGACGTTTTAGCATGTCAATTTCTGTTAAGTTTTGACTGTCAGTTGATTTACTTTGATTGACAGTTACATTTTTGTTTTGTGGTTCTCCAAAGACTCTAAGTGCCTCTGCAAAGTCAATCAAACCATCTGAGCTTTTAGATAAATTTCCTTTATTAATATGAGCATATATAGCTTGTCGTGAATATCCATATAGCTTTGCAAGTTCCGATACTGATAGCTTTTTCATAGTTGTAAAGTTGTTATCAAGTCATGTTAATAATTGACTATTCAATTGACAGTGTCAATTAACTTAATGACTTGAATCCTAACTGCTTTAAGTAAGGCATATATTCTCTTACTTTTGCAGGGTCTATTAGCTGATTAGCAATTCGTTTAGCAAAATCCTCATAACTCTCACCAACTTCACTATATTGGTTCGCAAAAGCTGAGTCATAGGCAAGTTTGTTTGAGAACAAATCAATTTGGCTAACTGTAAGAGGCTTTTCTTTTTTCTTTTCTTTAGAAGGCTTCGTAGTTTCTTTTTTTCCAATTACGAATCTAAAACCTGTAATTTTTTTGCCATCTTTAAGGTTGGAGAAAGATACTTGTAGTTCAGTAGATTTATTAATTTCTGATACCGCTGGTACGATAACTCTTTTTTTTAAATTCCAAAGCAAGGAATACTTATTTTGTAACTCGAATATATTTCTGAACTCTTCTTCTTTGAAATCTCTGTGTCCTATATTTTCGTATTGTTTTAATAATTGATAAAGCTGGATGGAGTGGGATCCTCTTAGCTGTAAAACTTCTTTAATTGTAAACTTTGTGTATGGATGATTGTTATTAAATATAGACAACATAAACAGGACTTCATTTGTGAAGTAAAAGCTTATTTTTCCATCTGCATATTCAATACGAATTACCCAGTGAACCGACACGCGATTACCTTTTGTATTTATGTAAGAAAAGTATCTTCCACGAAGATCATCAGCAGCTCTTTTTAATTGAGAGTAGGCACTGCCTAGTTCGATATCACATGCTTCAGCAAAGTCTTTAGCAGTAATAGTAAATTTACTAGATTCACTCATTGGATTAAGACGAACTATAGGGCTAGCTAAAATAAAGATCCTTTTTTCATCTACGGACATGCTATTCCACGCTTCGATCATCCTATTCTGCATGACTGTATATTCTGCTGGATATTGAGCTACAGGCTTTTGAATAGGGTATTCATGATCATCAACTACTATAGTATCTAATTGAGAATCCATATTTTTTTAATTCATACATATTTGATAATGTATGAATATATGAGCTAACAATAGTAAAGTCAAACCTAGAAAAATGTATGATTATTCTTTTGTACAGTGTTTTTTTAATTTTTTGATCTTTATCAAAGTATAAAAAATTATCCATCTATAAATTTGGAGTATAAAAAATAGTCTGATTTATAAATTATAAGTATAAGAATCAATCAAAACAAATAGTGAAAGAACTAAAATTAGCTAAAAATATAGAGATTATTTATATCTAGGTAAATGTATGAAGATCTAGGTAAATGTATGAAGTTTCCTAGGTAAATGTATGGAGTTTCCTAGGTAAATGTATGGAGTTTCCTAGGTAAATGTATGAATTAAATATCTATAATCCTTTCTATATGAGCATTACAGACGTTCTAAAAGTATTTAAAAGTTAAAAATATTAAAAAATATATACACCTTTAAAAATTGCCCTTGGTTTTCGCTACGCTCAAACTCTATTGAACTTCGCTAAAGCTCAGTTCGTCGGGGCAATTTTTTGGCTTATCCCGTTATGACTTTGAGAAAAAGCAAAAGCAAGATCAAAAGGAACTCGGAATTCGCTTCGCTCATCAGTTTTTTATGCTCGCTTCGCTCGGCCTAGAAGCAAATTGAATCTGTTCGCACCCTTCGGGATGCTCTGTAGCTCAGTCTTAGCAGCAAAGGGGGAGCTTGTAATCAGAGAAAAAGCATGGCGAAAATTTTAATTGGGTCTGTTCGCTCGTAGACACTCGCTCTGTAAAGCCTGAATAAAACCAGATAATTTTAAAAACCCGGACCACCGTAATCATAATCATCAGATTTTGGCTTTGGCTGTTCGGATTGAATCGGTTTAGGGGGCTTATTCTGCGTGGGTAATGGATTCTTTGGTGGTGAATACACGTCAAACTCAAAGCATGGTGTTGAGTTATGCTCTGAATCCTTCAATTTTTGATTCATGTTATGAATATTCCAGTCTTCTTGATGCAATATAGGCTCTTGGGTCTTGATAATTTCACTAAAATCTTTTTGCAGTTTTTCCTTATTTTTCTGATTCTTCACTAAATAATTCAGGTAATACATCACCTCCAATGATGAAAAGGGATGGTTTTCAGCACTATAAAAATATTCATGTTGTTGATCTAATTGCTTTTGGCGTTCTTCGAGTTCTCGTTCTTTTTGATTGTGTTCTCGAATTTTTTGGATCTGGGCGAGATATTCCGCTGTCGCGTTTTGTTGACCAACGCCTAGCTTAGGCTCAGGAAGATACAAAGTGCTGTGGATCTCGTTATATTTTTCATAGCTGTCTGCTGAAACCTGATTTTTGATGGTGATGTCTTGGCCATCCAATGTGTAGGTGACGGTAGGGCAGTGCTGTGCAAGCGCATCATTCAGATGGTTTTCCCATTGTTTTCGGATATAGATTAAAAAAGTGGAATAGTCTGCGTGGCCATCCTGCAGCTGGATTTTCTTTGCACCGCCTTTGCTTGGATCTTTGGGGTTATAGCGTTTGAAATATTGTTCGGCTGTCCGTTCAATACCGTCATCGGCTTTTAGCGAGAACATGATGTGACAATGAGGCTGATCTTCGCCACTGAGGCGCGATTTAACGTTGTGTATGGCGTATGAATGCGGATATTGCTGTGGAACTATATGTTTGTCTAAAAACGTCTCTATGAGCGTTTTACGCTGTTCTGGCGTGAATTCGTTGGGGAGGGCAATTTCATACTCCATGTAGACTTTGGCATTTTCTCGTTCAAACGTATCAGCGGCTTGCCAAAACTCAATGGGATCTTTCACCCAGGACGGCATGCATTTGCCTGGTTCAACGTATTCTAAAATTTCGTTACTTTTCTTGCGGACGTTTTCGTATTGCATCAATCGGGCAATATAGAGGTAATGCTGAATGGCGTAGCCTTTATTTTTACTTTTGACGCTGAAGTGATAACTGGCCATGCTCACCTTTTTGTTGGTCTGGGATCGGTTTTTATGCAGTGAAACGGAATGAAAACCGCCCGGATTTGGAATGCCTGGATGGCTGAAAAATCCGGTTGAAGGGGGTCAAGGGGGAAGCGCCCCATTGCGTACTAGTTTCTCCGATTAGGAGAAACTGTCAAGTGCGAATTATTTAAAATAAAAATAAAAATTCTTTTCAAGAAATTTTATTTTTATTTTAAATAATTATTTTCAGACTGACCGATTTAAATATGGTAAAACCATATTTAAATCGGTATCAGTTCTGAAAATTAGGCGGCAGATGATGACTCTTGAAAAACCCAAAAAACGTGGAAGACCAGCTCAATTACTCCAAGTGGCAGAGTTACATGGTTTTGTTGAATTTTTATTAGAGAGACACCCTCGGACTGAACTTCAAAATCAAGTCATTGATGTTCTACAAGCGGACGATTTTAATTTTGAAATGTTGTCTGAAGCTCATCAGATCCTAGTGAAAGAAGCGTTAAAACCTTATCGTGAACATTTGAAGCTTCAGTTGCTGTTTGATGAGCTTTCTACCAAACCTAAACAGACTAAATATGAAGCTAAATTTATAGAGCTTTTTCAAGCATACCAGGACAATCAATTGGGTGTTGCTGAACTAAATATTCTGAAGATGATGTGTACCCGATATCTGAATTTCAAAGCTCAAAAACTGCAATATGCTGATTTGGAGCTGTACTTGAGTCAGATCCAGAAAAAAGATGCAGGGAAAAAGCGTAAAGCTGAAAACAATCGAAAGTATCAGCTCGGTGGCGCTGTGATTGCTGCTTATAAAGAATTGGGTCTTAATATTGATACCTTGACACCAGATCAAGTTAGAAAAGCCATTGTAGGAAATAAGAGGATCATCAATAAGATCGAAAAATCTATAATATTTGAGCAGATTGATATGGATCTTGGTACTTTGTACTTCAGGTGGCCAATATTTCTGAAGGTCATTGATAAATTAGCAATGATTGAGTATGAGGGTGAAGTCGTTCCTGAGTATATAAAAGAAATTTATTTAGCTTTATCAGAGTGTAAGGCAGGAAAAAATAGTTAAAAATAATTAGATTAACAGAAGTTATCTTTAGTAATAAAAAGCCTGATATATCAGGCTTCTCAGTGATTGATTGGATTTAGATATCCATTTTCTTAAACAATAAGAAGGGTAAATTCCGAATAATCATGATGATGATTGCCCATTTGCCAGGTGTGTAGAATATTGCAATAAAAAACCCCGGTATCCTGCCAGGGTTTTATAGCGTTTATTCTGGTTTCAAGCCACAAAAGAGTAAAGACGATTCATAACTCAATAGTCAAAGTTGAAGAAGTGTTCTGGGAAACAAGAAAGAAAGGCTTTTTGAATGTCGCTGTATTCACCCTCTGGATGTTCCTCTAGATAACGTCGAGTCCAAATGACTGTTGCTTCATAATCGTTAAAGCACTGATCGAGTTGTAAAAAAATCCAGAGTTCATGGGCTTTTTGAATGAAAAAGTCATTAATAATCATGAGAGCAATTTTCTTTTCAGTGTTTGAATCCGGGTATGAGTACATAGTATGTTTCTCCTATAGAGATGATAAATAGTTTCCTTGATAAACTATTTATAACACATAAAATAATGTGTTTACCACATAATATTATGTGTTTTTATGTAAATATAACCCTATGCTATAATCTCAAAACACCATTTCTATAAATTTAATTAAATGCCATATACTGAATTTCAACGTCTTGTCGGTAAAGCAGGGCTTTCAATTAAGGAATTTGCTGCCTTATTGGATATGAAACCCAATTCGATTACGAATTACAGTAAACAAGGTGTGGTTCCTACACATATCGCTGTAATCGTTGCGTTGATTTCTACGATGAAAGATGAGGGATTAGATTTCTATCCAATTTTTGAAAAAATTAAGTCGTATTCAAAAGAGTAAAACTCTCTTTTTTTGATAGTTGTAAGCTTTTTAGTAGCGATTGATGACGTAAAAAATGCCTTAACTTCAGGCATTTTTTTATTTTGAGGTACTTATAAACCTCAATAGAACTTTTCAATAAAGTTTCGAGTTTTGAGAACCAGAATGTTCATCAAAGTACCTTACGTTCTGAGATCTTAGGACGAGCAATCGATAAACCGGACATTTCTATTTTGGAGTTACACCCGAACTGCGCATAAGAGATTTTATGTTAAATGATAGTTTTTAAAACAATTAGAAGTATCTTTTTAGGTTTTTAAAGATAAACTAATATTAATGTCACCCATCAAGTTCAAAGGTTCTCAAGAATTTATGAAATTTATTATTCGAAATATAGGAACTATTGAAAGTGCTGAAATTGAGTTAAATAATTTAACGGTAATTTCTGGTGAAAATAATTCAGGAAAAACAACAATATCTAAGATAGCCTATGCTGTTGGACAGGCTTCATCATCTTTTCCTATAGACTATAAAAGACATCAATATAATGAATTTAGAAAACTCTATGATGAAATTTCATTTCATTTAACTAGATTATTAAGAACTTCTGAAGAAGTTAAACAATATGATTCTTATCAAAAGCTTATGTCTGTATTGCTGGACATTAGACGTAGTTCTGAAGTCACAGAGTTTGATCTATCAATAACAAAAGAATTAGTTGTTGAAATGGAGGGTTATCTTGAAGGAAAAGATGAGGTAAGCCCTAATTTTTTTAGAAGAATATATTCAATTCTAGATAAGCTGGATAATCTTTATGATGAATATAATTATAATGATCCAATAGATAAATTTATATTTAGAGCGTTAAAAAATGAGTTTATCAATGAACTTTTAAATAAAAAAAATGGAGCAAAAGAAGCTTATTTATCTCTTGAAATGGATGAATTTAAAGTATTTGAAATTACATTTAATAATAAAGAAATTTTGAGTTTTAATTCAGAGCAAAATAAATTACCAATTAAAGACTCAACTTTGATTGAGGGGCCATATATTTTTCAATTAGCTCCTATTATTCATGATATGTCTGTTAGAGATTCTATTTCTAGAAGATCTACAAAAATAAATCCTAAAATCCCATATCATGTTTTAGATTTATGCTCAAAGTTAGATGGAAGTAGAGGAATTGATAATATAAATGAAAAATCAGATTGGCGTATAGATACCAAAGATTTTTATGATGGATACATTGATTATAAGTTAGAAACAAATAATTTTGAATTAAATGAAAATGATTTAATTTTTAATGTAAATAATGTGTCTTCAGGTATGAAATCTATCGCAATATTAGATTTACTATGTAAAGGGTACTTTATTAATAGTGAGTCTATATTGATCGTAGATGAGCCAGAGACAAATTTACATCCACAATGGCAAAATCTTTACGCTAAATTTTTGATAAAATTAGCAAATCAAGGGACTCGTATACTTGTTAATACTCATAGCCCTTACATGCTTGAGTCATTAAAAATTTATAGTGATAAAAGTGAAAAACCATTAGGCGCTAAATTTTATTTTTCACATAAATGTGAAAATGTTATAAAAATTGAAGATACAAGTGGCAATATTGTCCCTATTATTGATGCTTTATCAGCTCCACTTTATTCATTAATGGAAGAGTTAGAAGATGTTGATAACTTCTAATGAGTTATTTTTGCTTTCTGAGCTAGAGAAAAAATATATATCATCTATTGCTGATATTACCGATATTTCTACAAATACGACAGGAAATAAAAAATTTATTGAAATGGATTTTAATTCACTACATTTCGATAAAGTTCCAGCATTTTATTCAGATAGTTATGAAAATAAAGAATCTAGTTCTGCTGACACATTAATTTATAGTCATCATAATGATTCCTTATATTTAATTGAATTTAAAGAGGGATGGCCAAGGCATAAAGATAAAACAGATTCAAATAGTGATATACGCTTAAAATGCTATGATTCTATTTCAAAATTATGTTTATTTTGGGTAAATATATTAGGGAAATCGAGAAAAGAATTTTTTGATTTAAAAATTAACTATTGCTTAATTACTAGACCTAAGAATGGAAATTTTCATCCTAGTGCTGTAAATGCTTTAAATAGCACAAAACAAGCATTTCAGTTAAAGATGTTAGAGAATACTTTTGTAGATCAAACTAGAATTTTAGTAACACCAAATTCAATATATAAACTTTTGTCAAGAATAACTGGTGTTAGTGATATAGCCTATGTTCAAAGTGATGGCTCAAAGTTAACAGTATTTAATATTGAAGAATAGTTAAAATTAACATAATGCACATTATACGCAGTCAAAAATGGGAGCCTAAGCTCCCATTTTTATTGATGATTTTTTAATTCTTTTAGCATGGCATCCCGTAAAATTTTATTCATTCGTGTTTGATAGCCTTTGCCTTGGGCTTTTAGCCACTGCATGACATCTGCATCGATGCGGACCGTAGTTACTTGTTTAGTCGGCTTGTAAAATGGATTTTGCACTGCATTTTTCCAAAAACTTTCATCGAGTTCAGGAATATCTGAAAAATCTATTTCACTGTCTGGTCGCTTATCAAGTGCTTCAAGTCTTGCCTTTTGTTCTTCAGACAAAACAGGAGGATTATTCAAATCCATTTTGTAAGTAACGGTTTTGCTCATACTGTTTCCTCTCTTTTTTCTCTGCCTGTCGTGCTGAGATAATGCGGATCTGATCCATCCCATTATGGTCTTGTACTGTGTGGGCCACCAATAAAACAGCCTGCCCATGTACCATACCTATCGCCTGCCAGCGATATTCACCATTTTCAAAGCGATCTTGTTTATATAAGGCATGAGCATCGTAAAAAACCAATGTCGCATCTTCAAAAGCCACACCATGTTTTTTGAGATTTGTTTCAGCTTTATGCTCATCCCATGAAAACTCAATTTTCATAGTTGCATCGCTTTTTGTTAATATAAAAATGTTAATACAAAATTGTAAATTTTGCAAAGTTCTTCCATTTTTTATTGGCAAAATATTACAGAATCGAACATAAAAAAGCCGACTTGTTTCAAAATCGGCTTTTTGGGCATTTTTGCATTTTTATGGTTTTATTAAGTGTCTGATATTTATATTAATATACAAGTGTATTGCGTATAATCGCCATTATGTTAAAT
>NZ_JACASN010000005.1:0-144841 GCF_013390985.1 Acinetobacter sp. Swhac1
TTCTATCTAAAGTCAGTTGCACTTGGTCGAATGAAAACATATTGAAAATCAACTGAGAAATTTGACGATAATCAAAATACTGACCTGCAAAGAAGCGCTGCATACGTCGATAAAATGATTGTGGTAAGCACTTGATGGGCAAGGCTTTAGATGCAGAAGAAAGATTACATGTTTGCTTTAAAATAATCACAAGCATGATGAGCGCAAAGCACTTTAAATGTGACTTGTTCCATTTTAGATATTTGTTTAAGATAAGATATAACTCATTGAGATGTGTCATAGTATTCGTCGTTAGAAAACAATTATTATGACATTATTTCAATGAGTTATCTATTTTTGTCGTGTACAGAGAAATTTAGGAATACATAACGATCCTTGAATTTTGGGTTATGGGAGATGTTGAGTTTGTGCTGAACATCTGCACCAATATAGCCACAGATTTTGTGGCTTATTTTGATTGAATGCTATCACCCAATCTGGGGATATTGCGCAATGCTTGGTAAACAAGCGTTGTATTTTTATGTTCTATGTAATCTTGCGTGAAGCATATATGTAGACATAAAAAATCCCCATACTGGATGAGGACTTTTTCAATATGATTAGAGTGGTCGATACAACATCAACATGGCTTTTGTTAGACCTTGTTGATGTGTATGAGCCTGTACGGATTACAGACGTTTACGTTTAGCTGCGGCAATTTGTGATTGGCGCATACGGAAACCTTCTTTTTGTTTCTCACTGGTTTTATCAATACAGTACACACAAGATACACCGTGTTCATAGCTTGGTAATTCAACTTCTTCAGGCAGTAATGGCCAACCGCAAGCATGACATTTGGTGTTTTGACCTTCTTGCATACCATGTGTCACCGCAGTACGGCCATCAAATACGAAACATTCACCTTCCCATAAGCTTTCATCTGCTGGTGTTTCTTCTAAGTATTTAAGTACGCCACCTTTTAAGTGATAAACCTCGGTAAAACCTTCTTGCAACAATAATGACGTCGATTTTTCACAACGAATCCCGCCTGTGCAGAACATCGCAATTTTTTTATCTTTATGCTGTTCTAGGTTTTGTTTCACATATTCTGGAAATTCACGGAAAGTTTCGGTTTTCGGGTCAATTGCGCCCTTAAACGTTCCTGCTTTGTATTCATAGTCATTACGGGTATCAATCAGAATGACATCGTCACGAGCAATCAGTTCATTCCATTCTTTCGGGTCTAGGTAGTGACCGACTAAATCACGTGGTTTTACTTCTACACCCAAAGTCACAATTTCTTTTTTCAGCTTGATTTTCATTTTACGGAATGGCTTTTCAGAGCTATGTGACTCTTTGTATTCCATTGCGGTAAAGCCTTCATCCAACAGAAATTGGTGAACTTGATCAATCGCGGCACGATCACCCGCTACAGTTCCATTAATGCCTTCACCTGCCACAATGAGAGTACCGCAAAGGTTGATTGAATTTACCAAATCTAATAAGCGTTGTTGAAGATCGGCAGGATCTGCAACTTCTTTGAATTGATAAAGTGCGGCAACAACCCAAGTCGTGGTCGCTGGCTGTTCTACAGGTGCAAGCTGTTCTACAGTAGCGTTCATGGAGTACTCCAATAGATGAAAGACAAAAATTTAAGGCGCATATTCTAACCTGCTTTGTGTGAATATGCGAGAAAACCGAGTGCGGTACATGGTTTTAAAGCACGACACAACATTTTAAAAATGTAGCAGAACGGGGTATGATGCCACTCGTTTCAAAGAAGAATGTTGTGTTCATGTTGATGCGCCAACAGGTGTTGTTAAATATTGGAGTGTTGTGTTGAGTAAGGATCGTCAAATTGCCACTTTAACCCCGTGTGCAGGTCGTTGTTCTACGGTGTTTGGTGATGCTGTCTGTCGAGGTTGCCGTCGCTTTAACCATGAAGTGATTCAATGGAACAGTTATACGTCTGAACAACACACTGCCGTTTGGCGTCGTTTAGATGCACAGCTCGATCAGATTTTAGTGCCTATGTTGCCTTTTGCTGACCTGCGTCATGTCGAAGGGTTTATCCGCTCTAAGCGGGTGCGTTTACGTGATGATGCTTCAAAAGGGCGTAAGTTGTATCATGCACTGAAAATTTGTGAAAAAAATCGACATTTTACCGATGAAAGTGGCTTGGGCATTCACTACAAAGAAGTGCGACCTTTGTGGCAGGAATTTGAGCGTCGCGTGTTGGCGCTTGCAACCGCAAGTTATGATTTTGCATTTTTAAGGGCTGATGGTATTAGCCATAGCTTATTGCATAGCTTGCACGATGACTAATTTGTAATTCTTGCGATTAAAGACTAGAAAGACTTTTATTGAGCCATAAAAAAACTCGCAAAATTTGCGAGTTTTTTATTTTTATACAGGAATGGCTTAAGCCACTTGTACAGGAATACAGTTTGCAGTGTGGCTCACGGTATTGTCTGGGTTTGCATAGACCAAACGTGGTTCGTGCGCATTGGCTTCTGCTTCAGTGAAGTCACCAAAGGTTGCAATAATAATAATATCGCCTACATCGGCTTGGTGTGCAGCACCACCATTGACTGAAATGATGCCTGAGTTGTCTTCACCACGAATTGCATAAGTTGTGAAGCGCTTACCATTGGTCACGTTCCATACGTGGATTTCTTCATATTCACGAATGCCAGCCAAATCCATGAGTGTTCCGTCAATTGCACATGAACCTTCGTAGTGAAGTTCTGCATGAGTTACAAAAGCACGGTGGATTTTGCATTTTAATAAACGAGATAGCATGGTGAGCGTCTCCTTAGTGGACCTAAGATTTTATCTTATGGTTGAATTCAAACACTGCTTGCTGGATGTCAGTTCCGAGCAGAAAGCGCATTTTGCTCTGAAAATTGCGACATGGCAAGTGTGATTGTTCAACAATTGTGGATTCATCAGTTCGGTTTATAGGCATTGATTTGATTCATGGCTTGTTGTACTTCGCCATTGACCAGTAACTTGATACGACCTAATGCATGTGCAAGAGCATCGTCCATAAGGGTTTGCTCGCTACTTGGTGCTTTGCTCAGTACATGACCAGACACGCGTTCTTTTGAACCCGGATGCCCAATACCAATGCGTAAACGATGGAAGTTTGGACCTGTGTGCGGCACGATATCACGTAAACCATTATGTCCACCATGACCACCACCCGTTTTTAGGCGAATAATCCCTGGGTTCATATCCAGTTCATCATGAGCAATCAGCATTGCTTCAGGTGCAATTTGATAGAATTTGGCGAAGGGAACAACACTTTGACCAGAACGATTCATAAAGGTTGTGGGTAATAACAGACGAACGTCTTGACCTTCGATATTACCACGTCCGCTGATCCCGTGAAATTTAGGATCGGCTTTTAACGTAATGCCATATTGATCTGCAAGCTGTTCTACAAACCAGAAACCTGCATTATGGCGGGTTTGGGCATACTCTTTACCAGGGTTGCCCAAACCAACAATCAGTGAAATATTAGCCACTAATTACACCGTAAACACTTATGCGCGTTTGAAGTCAGCGTGCATAGGTGTGTTTTTAGCAGGGTGACGTTGTAAAGCTTGGATTTTAACGCTTTCAACTTTGTCGCCTACTTTGATTTCTACAACTTCTTCAAAGAAAGCGTTGCTTTCTAAAGCTTTTACAAGCTCACGAAGTTCTAAAGTAACAGCTACAGGCTCAGCGTCGCCACCATAAATGATAGCTGGAACTAATGCAGCGTGACGAAGGCGGCGGCTCGCACCTTTCCCTTGGTTAGCTGCTTCACGCGCTTGAGCGTTTAATACGAAGTTTGCCATGATAGACATCCTTATTTTGAGTTTAAATAAACTAGATCTGCGACCCATCTAGTGATAGAAAACCCTGCCAATTGGCAGGGCTTTGAAAATTCAGCGCTCTATTATAGATAAGAATCGAACATTGCGCTAATAGATTCTTCGTTGTTAATACGACGAATTGTTTCTGCAACCATACTCGCAACAGACACTTGACGGATTTTGCCAAGCGCTTGCGCTTCTTCTGAAAGAGGAATGGTGTCGGTTACAACCAATTCATCAATTACAGAATTTTTAAGGTTTTCAATTGCTTTGCCTGAAAGTACAGGGTGGGTTGCATAAGCAACAACACGACGTGCACCAAAAGTTTTCAGTGCATCAGCGGCTTTGCATAATGTGCCCGCAGTATCTACCATGTCATCTACAATGACACAGTCACGATCTTTTACATCACCAATCAAATGCATCACTTGTGATTCATTCGCTTTTTGACGACGTTTATCGATAATTGCAAGATCGATATCACCCATTTGTTTTGCAACAGCGCGTGCACGAACCACACCACCAACGTCTGGTGAAACCACCATTAGGTTGTCGTGTGACTGTTGACGCAGGTCAGCCAATAGCGCAGGCGTACCGTAAATGTTGTCTACAGGGATGTCGAAGAAACCTTGAATTTGGTCTGCGTGCAAGTCAATCATCACCACACGGTCAATGCCCACAGTCGTTAGCATATCTGCAACCACTTTGGCTGTAATTGGAACACGTGTAGAACGAGGACGACGGTCTTGGCGAGCATAACCGAAGTAAGGAATAACGGCAGTAATACGACCAGCACTTGCACGACGCAAAGCATCAGCCATCACCAAGATTTCCATTAGGTTGTCATTGGTTGGTGCACAAGTAGGTTGTACGATAAATACGTCTTTACCACGGACATTCTCGGTAATCTCTACAGCAATCTCACCATCAGAGAAGGTAGAAACTGATGCAGCACCTAAAGGAATGTGCAAGTGGCTTACGACTTTTTGAGCGAATTGTGGATGCGCGGTTCCACTAAAAACGACAAGATTGGGCATGAAGCACCCTTGGCGGTTGGTGTATGTAAGAATAGATGGCAGGGGTAGCTGGATTCGAACCAACGGATGCCGATATCAAAAACCGGTGCCTTACCACTTGGCGATACCCCTAATGCGGCAGAACTTTAATATTTTTACTGCGTTCTGTCAAGGTAAATTAACAGGATAGCGGTAATATTGGGGGTTCTGTCTAATGCGAGAAAATGGCAGGGGTAGCTGGATTCGAACCAACGGATGCCGATATCAAAAACCGGTGCCTTACCACTTGGCGATACCCCTAGATTTGATCACTGTAAGATGGCAGGGGTAGCTGGATTCGAACCAACGGATGCCGATATCAAAAACCGGTGCCTTACCACTTGGCGATACCCCTAATACAGTAATCTACAGGTGAAAGAGATGGCAGGGGTAGCTGGATTCGAACCAACGGATGCCGATATCAAAAACCGGTGCCTTACCACTTGGCGATACCCCTATTGTACTGTGAAATGTCGCAATGGAGATTCATCTAGGCTATTCACGCAGTACGCGGTACATGGTGAGTTTGCCAAAATGTATTCAACATTCATTTCTGCAGTCACTTCAGTAAAAACACAAGCACCTGTACCTGTAAGCTTTGCTTGACCAAATTGGTCTAAATAACGCATTGCTTCATCGACTTCAGGATATAAACTTCGTGCCACAGGCTCAAAATTATTTCCAAAGTCAGATGGCTTTATCTGATAGCCGCAGAATTTAGTGGGCTTCGAGTTTCTTGTCAATGTTTTTTGTGAAAAAAGTAGTTGAGTGCTGATAAAACAGTCAGGTTTTAACACAATATATTGTTTCGGGGCTAAGTCTATGAATGTTAACCGTTCACCAATGCCTTCTGCCCATGCATTAAGCCCATGTACAAAAATGGGAACATCTGCACCTAGTTGCAAACCCAATTCCGCCAATTGGTCAATTTCTAAGCCACATTGCCACAGCTGATTGACCACAATTAGCGTGGTTGCGGCATTAGATGAGCCACCGCCAAGCCCTGCACCCATTGGGATGTGCTTTTCAATCGCAATATTTAACCCAGTCGCTTGTTTGGCGTATGGCTTTAAAATTTGCGTGGCCTTATAAATCAGGTTTTGCTCTAAATCGACACTATTTAAGCCCTGAATGTGAATGTCAGTTGTGTCATTCACTTCAAATTCCAGCCAGTCATATAAATCAATCAATTGAAAAATACTTTGCAGTTCATGGTAGCCGTCTTCACGACGACCCGTAATGTGCAAAAACAGATTCAATTTAGCAGGTGAGGGAACACGAGTCATGGCGAAATTTAGCAAGTGATTAACGATTTTGGATGAGCATTGTAATACGGTTTTCCTGCCCTGACTCAAGTGCCTGTTTCAAAATCAGGCGGTTGGGTAAAGGGGCATTGTCGTTATAACTTAAATCGACTGTCCAGCCATCTTCAATAAATTGAGTCGGGCGTTGTTGACTGTCTTTTTGAATTTGAGCATCTACGGTTGCAGGTCGGGCTTGTACCCAATCGACCAAGTGGGTGATGGGCGCTTGCCAACCTGTGGCTTGTTCTAACAGTTCTTCAGGACTTTCGGCATAAATCAACCCTGTTTTGGCGCTGTTCAAGGTGACTTGCCCAGGTTGTCCACTAATTTGCGTTTTACCCACACCCAAAATACCGCTCAGTTCAATATCAAACTGCTGTTGCTGCTGTACCCAAGTGAAAAAGGCACTGCCAGACTGTTGCGGGGTACGCACGCCAATTTTACCTTGTAGGTTAAATTGATTTTCTGCTTCGACCTGTTGTGAAACATGGGCGGGAGATTGCACAAAAGGCTGACAACCTGTAATGAGCAGACTGCTACTGACAAACAGGGTAAGACCTAATTTTGAAAATAAACGCATAAAATCACTTAACTCTTTTTAACGGGCTGCGCTAACAATAGCGAATTTAATTGTTGCAATTGCGGATCATTCGGATGATTTTGTTGTAATTGTTGTAACACTTGGCTGAATTTTTGGATATCACCTTGCATATACAGTGATTTTGCATAGCGTGCACCAATTGCTGCGCTGTGGCTCAGTAAATAGGCTTTTTCTAAAGCCTGTGCCGAAGCAGTGTAGTCATTTTGCAAATAGCTGACATAACCTAAAGTATCTAAAATAGAGGCTTGTTCAGGTGCAAACTCAAGTGCTTGCTCTACATAGCGACGCGCTTCATCCAAACGGCGATTTTGCAGTGCAAGAGTATAGGCGTAGGCATTTAAATAGGTTGGGCTGTTCGGCTCAATTTCCAGTAACTTGGTGAGCAGTTGATCCAGTTTGTCTTTTTCCTGATGTGCATCGAGTAGTAAGACTTCTGAATAGATCAGATCAGGATCATCGGGTAGGTTTTTGATGGCTTCATCCAGCAAACGCAGAGCCGCTTTTTTATTGTCCATACGTTTTAAAATATCGGCCTGTGCCTGATATAAAAAACTGGCATGCTGTGGATAATTGACCCGTTCCTGCGTTAAAAAGCGCAGTGCATCGTTTAGTTTATCTTGCTGGGCAAAAATACTGATCATGTTGCGACGTGAAACGGTATAGAGGCTACCATCGACCAAACGATAATAGGCTTTGGCTGTTTCAAAATGCTGTTTACGTTCGGCATTGACCGCCAAATAGAAATAGGCTTCGTTTTGATATTGTGCCGAATAGCGCAGCTCTACCAAATACTTTTCAGCTTTTTCGTATTGTTGTAAGTCAATACTGGTCAAACCTGCAATAAATAAGGCTTCATCTTCCGTAGGCCATTTTTTTAAAATGGCTTCCAGCTTTGTTAGCGCCAAAGTTGCTTCATTTTTTTTGACCAGATATTTGGCTTCGGCTAAACGGACTTCAAAATTATTTTTGTGTTTACGGCTAGATTTGGCATACCAAGCTGCTGTTTCTTCTTCATTGCCGAGCGCGCTCAATAAATTGGCTTTCATTAAAATATAGCCAGTGACTTTCGGGCGTTTACGCAACGCTTGGTTAATGGTATCGAGGGCAGCTTGATATTGTCCATTTTGCGCTTTTAAACCTGCAATTAATACCAAAATCGATGGATTGAATTTGGCTTTGCTGGTGCGCAGAGCTTGAATCAAAAACTCACGGTCTTCCACAGATTCAGGAGAAATGCCTGCCAAAATTTGTTCTAAGTCAGCCGTTGCATCAATATTTAGAATTTTGTCTAAGGTTTCTGCGGCTAAGTCGTACTCATGTGCTTTTAGCGCAATGTGCGCCAAATAAAACAGCGCAGGCACATCGGATGGTTCTTGTACTACCCAATGTGTTGCAATGTCTAGTGCGGCGCTTAGGTCGTTTTGTTCAATCGCAACATTTAGGGCGCGTTGTTTAATGGAAGTCGAATTGTTCTTAATTGCCAAGACCGTGTAGTTGTGTAATGCAGTTGGAATATCGCCATAAGCCAAGGCAAATTCTGCCACCATGGTTTGTTTTACCGCATTATAATTTGAATTTGCATGATAAATTTCTTCAGATGCTCTAAGATGAGCAACTGAAGCCATGCTACCGACCAGTAAGAATGTGGTAGAATATTGCTTAATTGTCGCGCCGTATGGTCGGCTATTTGTTTGACGCAATTTTTCTTGATCCAAGTAATGCTTTTTATGACACCGTTATTGCACAATAGCATAAATTTAGCGAAATGATGATCTGATATGTCTTTCTTTGCATTGGGTGTCAACCATCAAACCGCCTCTGTAGAGTTGCGCGAGCAAATTGCATTTAACCCAGAAAAGTTAAGTGCCTTACTTGCTGAGCAAAGCCAACATCCCGAACTGAATGATTTGGTGGTGGTGTCTACCTGCAACCGTACCGAAGTCTACGCCATGTCTGAACATCCAGAACAGGTGTTGGATTGGCTTGCACACGTCAATGGTATTGATGCGAAGCAATTGAGTCGTCATGTTTATCGTTATGAAAATGCACAGGCGGTGTCGCATTTAATGCGCGTAGCCAGTGGGCTAGATTCACTCATGTTGGGTGAGCCGCAAATTTTAGGTCAGGTCAAAACTGCGCTGTCTTTAGCCAAAGACTCACATACGGTTTCGCAACAACTCAACCGAATTTTTGAATATGCGTTTTATGCTGCCAAACGGGTACGTTCAGAAACTGCCGTAGGCAGCCATGCCGTGTCTATGGGTTATGCGGTTGCGCAACTGGCGTTACAAGTATTTAGCCATCCTGAAAAACTAACCGTGATGGTGGTGGCAGCAGGCGAAATGAATAGCCTTGTAGCGAAGCATTTAGCTGAGATGGGCGTCGCTAAAATTTTAATTTGTAACCGTACCCGCGCTCGTGCCGAAGCTTTGGCACAAGAAATTGCGCATCGGGTTGAAGTTGAAATTATTGAATTTGATCAGTTAGCGGCCAATTTACACCGCGCTGATGTAATTTCAAGCTGTACGGGTAGTTTGCATCAGGTGATTGCTTATCCTGAAGTAAAAGCAGCGTTAAAGAAACGTCGCTATCAGCAAATGTTGTTGGTCGATTTGGCCGTACCACGTGATATTGATCCTAAAATTGAAAATTTGGATGGCGTGTATTTGTACGGGGTCGATGACCTGCAAAGCGTGATTGATGAAAACTTGGCGCAGCGTCGTCAGGCGGCTGTGGAAGCAGAGCTAATGGTCAATCAGCTTGTGACTGAGTTGGTGACCCATCAAAAAGTTCAGCAAGCAGGTGCGACCATTCATGCTTACCGTGAACATGGCGAAAGCTTGCGTCAGGAAGAATTAAATTTGGCGATGGCGCGTATTGCCAAAGGTGAAGATGCTGCACAGGTTCTGCAGGAATTTTCCTATCGTTTAACCCAAAAACTGCTGCATCCAACTTCTATTTTATTGCGTGAAGCAGCCAAAGGTGATGAGCCTGAATGTTTTGAGTTTATGCAGGAAAATTTAGCAGCGACTGCCAAACATCGTCGCAAATAAGCAAGATTAACGTGATTCACAAAAAAGATTTTTGATGATACAAACTTAATCTAATCAGATCGCTTATTCCTCTAACAAGGTCAGCGATCTTTTTTTATCAATTTCATAAATTTGATGTTTCAAACGCTTCATTTCTTCAATGCTGCTGAATTTTTTGGAGCGAATTTTTTGCTGTAAGCAGTCGTATTGCAATTTGGTTGAAAAATCCTGCGCCAACTTATCAACATGCTCAGGAGAAGTCGTGTAATCACTGACATTGGCTTGTTGTAAAATGCGCTGTAATTCATAGTGATACGCTGAGCATGCACCCAAAATATAATATTTGGCTTGTTCAGGATCATCGGGTAGATCATCAAAAATAGTATTTAAAATATTTAAGATTTGGTGTAGCAGATGATCATTTGGAATCAGCGCACGTAACGGTTCAAAGTGAATATACAAATACGGGTGATTGATTAGAATCGCAATCACATATTCTTCGGCATCGACTTTGGTGCTAAAACTCAAAGATGCATCGTTATTGGTCTGTGCCTGCCATTTACGGTTAAAGCCTAACTTTTCACGGAAAAACTGTTGCAGCAAATAGCGATAAGAACCC
This sequence comes from Acinetobacter sp. Swhac1, assembly GCF_013390985.1. NCBI lineage: Bacteria > Pseudomonadati > Pseudomonadota > Gammaproteobacteria > Moraxellales > Moraxellaceae > Acinetobacter > Acinetobacter sp. Swhac1. Next base: position 10,454 of record NZ_JACASN010000005.1, read on the forward strand.
GTTTTGGGCAAAAGTTCGGTCAACTGCCGCAGTTCACCCATGACCTGACTTTTGCCTTCAGGGGTACTGATATTATGGTTTTGGGTGAGATGCGCAAAGACAAAATCTGATAGCAAAGGTGCTTGATCTAATAAACGTCGGAAATTTTCGATGCCTTCACGACGAATAAGTGAGTCAGGGTCGTGCTCATTGGGTAAAACAAAGAACTTCAGTTCACGTCCATCATTGAGCAAAGGCAGTGCAATTTCCAGTGTACGACGTGCGGCTTTTTGACCTGCGGCATCGCCATCAAACGCGATGGTAATGCGGTTGTTTTGGCGGAATAGAATGTTTAAATGATCGGTATTACTGGCTGTACCGAGTGTCGCTACAGCACCATGAATGCCGTATTGCTGCAAGGCAATCACATCCATATAGCCTTCGACCATTAAATAATCTTGGGCTTTTTGTTTGCGTCCTTCATATAAACCATAGAGCAATTGGTTTTTATGAAACACTTCTGAGTCGGGCGAGTTGATGTATTTGGGTTTGATTTCATCATTAAGTGCGCGACCACCAAAGCCAACCACACGTCCTTTGCTGTCACGGATTGGAAAAATCACCCGATCACGTAATAAATCGAAGTCACGTCCCTTGTCACTGGTACGAATTAAGCCTAGCAGTTTTAAACCTGCAATGTCTTGCGGAAAGGCTTTTTCTAAATGCTGCCAATCTTCGGGTGCGTAACCCAAGCGCCAAAACTGCAAGGTTTGTGCGGTTAAACCACGTTTTTGAAAATACTGTTGCGCGGCAGGGCTGTGCGGCAATTGCTGCTCATAATATTGCGCTATATTTTCTAGCAAGTCGTATAAGTTGCCTTCTTGTGCAGGTGTGTCCTGCATGGTGTCCCATTGCTCAAAACCTGCAAACGGGTCGGCATTGTTTTGAAATTCCGAGTTCTGAAATTCCGAGTTTGCGTATTCAGCACTTTGAAACTCGGCAAAAGGATCAAAGTCGATGCCAGAAGCTTCAAAAGTATGTTCGCTTGATGTGGTTTGAGCCGCAGCAGTTTCGTGCTGATCTTTTACAGGCGCTTTTGGCTTTGCAATTGTTGCTGGCTTTTTGGCTTCACGCTTATAGGAGAGTTTTTTGCTGTCGTGCTGATCTTTCGGGAGTTCGATGCCTGTCTGACTAGCCAAGTCTTTCATTACATCCACAAAATTTCGGTTATCAATATCCATTAAAAAACGGATAGCGTTACCATTGGCCTGACAACCAAAGCAATGATAATACTGCTTGTCACGGTAGACGTGAAAAGACGGTGTTTTTTCCTGATGGAATGGGCAACAGCCCGAATAGGTACGACCTGTTTTTTTTAGTTTCACGCGCTGACCAATCAGATCGACAATATCGGTGCGATCTAGAATTTGATCAATCGTGTGTTGTGGAATGGCCATACGTTTCGGTCTTTTATCTCTTAATTGGTTTGAAAGCAGTTTTTGCCGAACAGGTCGGAAACTGAAGTCAGTGCTGGCAGAATTATTCTCTTTTGTAGCTGTTTCTGCTGTTTGAAACAAGCCCCAGTAAAACAAAAGGCAAGTATCATAACTTGCCTTTGGTATTTTTCAAGATTGTCAAATCAGCTTGTGCTTATTTTATTCAGCACTGTCGTTTTGAAACTTAGGACGATCTAACAAACCAAAACTTAAACGGTTGGTTAAGCTGCGTGATGGTGCTGCTTGTATATTGGCTTCAGATTGCTGTGCTTCGGTGCTGCTTTTCGCTTCACGTCCGAAAATACCCAAAGTTGCACGATTAAGCCAGCTGGCATCATGGCGGGCAGCACGTAAATTCACGCTACCATCTGCTTTAACTAAGTTTGGATAGTTTAGTTTCAATACATCAATATATTGTTGAGCTGTGGCTTGATCGCCCAATTTACCGTAACCGTAAGCCACCGTTGCCAAAGCTTCAGGAATTTGTGGCGTTTGTGGATAGTGTTCAATCACCCACAAAGAACGCTCAACTGCAGCGACCCATGCTTTACGTTTAATGTTGTAACGTGCTGCATTCATTTCAGCTTCAGCCAGTTCTTGACCAATAAACTGCATACGCTGTGCAGCATCTACCGCATAAGTACTTGAAGGATAGCGACGAATAAAATCAACAAAGTTTTGATAAGCCACTTTTAAATAGCTGACATCACGGTGCGATTGCTTGAGTGAGGTATAGCGCAACAAACCATCATAGTTTTGTTCCATATTCGCCACGCCACGCACATAGTAGGCATAATCGGCTTTAGGATGCTGCGGGTTCATGCGGATAAAACGATCTGCAACTGCAATTGCACCTTCATAATCTTTTTGCTGGAATTTTGCATACAATAATTCAAGCTGCGCCTGCTGCGCATAATCACCTGTTGGGTAATATGTTTCTAAAGCTTCAAGATGCTTCACCGCATCGGTATATTGACCACGATCCAGTGCTTTTTCTGCTTTTTCAATATAAACCTGTTCGCTAGACTGCGGACCAGTATCGACCACTTCTTTTTTTGGATTGCTGCTACAGCCCACAATTGCAGACGCAACGCCGAGTGAAAGAGCAAGCATTGTTATTTTATAACGTGGTAGCGACATAAAAATTCCTCTGTTAATACGGGCAATGAGCTACAATTGCGCTATTAAACCACTTTTGTCTGAATGAGCAAATGAGTCAAGCACAATCTACCCATTCCAATTTACCTGAAACTGAGTTCAATTTACTTGAAGATGCTGAGGATGCAGATAACCATACTTCAGACTCAACTGCAACACGTTTATCGTTGCAATTTCAATTGGATGACAGCCATTTGGGACTACGTATCGATCAGGTTGCCGCGATCATTTGGAGTGAATTTTCACGTGAAAAGCTAAAACAGTGGCTGAAAGACGGTCATTTGTTGGTAAATGGTAACACGGTCAAACCTAAATATAAGTGCGAAGGCGATGAGCTTTTGACTTTAGAGGTGGAGCTTGAAGCGCAAACCCGTAGTCTGCCTGAAGATATTCCACTCGATATTATTTATGAAGATGATGACATCATTGTGATCAATAAGCCTGTGGGCATGGTGGTGCATCCTGGAGCTGGTAATAGCTCAGGAACGTTGGTGAATGCCTTGCTGCATCATTATCCTAAATCTGCCGAATTGACCCGTGCAGGCTTGGTGCATCGTATTGATAAAGACACTTCAGGCTTGTTGGTCGTAGCGAAGAACTTAGAATCACAGTTTGCTTTAACCAAACAACTGGCGAAGAAATCAGTTTATCGTTTATACGACTTGGTGGTGTATGGCAACATGATTGCTGGTGGAACGGTCGATGAACCGATTAAACGCCATCCTGTAGATCGAATTAAAATGGCGGTCTTGCCAGGCGGTAAAGAGGCCGTGACGCATTACAATGTGAAAGAACGTTTTCAGCACTTCACTCGCGTTCAGGCACGTTTGGAAACAGGGCGTACCCATCAAATTCGTGTGCATTTAAGCTATATTGGTTTTGGTTTGGTGGGCGATCCTGTCTATACCCCACGTGTACGTGTCCCTGCGGGTGCATCGGCGTTGTTAAATGATACCCTGCGTAACTTTAAACGTCAGGCTTTGCATGCGGTCAAACTGGGTTTGGTTCATCCGAGAACGCATGAAGAAATGATGTTTGAAGCGCCGTGGCCTGAAGACTTTAAGCAATTGGTAGATGTATTACGCAGCGAAAATGCAGCGTACTGATGCCATTCAACATCTGTCAGCTCAGATGGGGCTTTATATGCAGTTAAAAGGATAGAGGCATGCAATTTGTTCAAGGACTCCCTGCAGGGGTATATGTCGGGCAAACCCGCATACAACATGCGCAGGCACTGGAAACAAGTTCTACAGAACTGTCTGGGTTTAATCTGGCACTGCATGTGCAGGATGATGCATGGCGTGTGCAGCAGCATCGTATGCGTTTGCTGGCAGAGTTTGCTAAATATGGGGTCGATAAACTGACTTGGATGACACAAACGCATAGTGTGGTGTGTCAGACCATTAATGAGCAAATCACTTTTGAAGCCTTAGAGGGCGATGGCTTGGTCACACAGCGCAAAGCACATGCTTTAATGATGATGACAGCGGATTGTTTACCTGTGGTTTTAGGTAATGCATTAGGCACAGAAGTGGCCAACTTGCATGCAGGCTGGCGAGGTTTAGCCAACGGTATTATTGAAAACACCATTGCCGAAATGCAAAGTGCACCAACATGGGCGTGGTTAGGTGCTGCCATTAGTCAGCCATGTTTTGAGGTTGGAGCAGAAGTAAAACAGGCCTTTTGTGATAAATATTCTGAATTGGAAACGGCCTTTATAGATGGGCAACAATCTGGTAAATACTTCGCCGACTTGTATGCGATTGCCCGCTATATTTTGCAGCAGCATGGTGTCACAACGGTATTGGGTGGTGATCAGTGCTCATATTCGCAGGCCGATCAGTACTATTCTTACCGCCGTCAGCCACGTACAGGCCGCATGGCAACATTCGTGTTTATGCAGGCTTAGTGTTAAACTTGACTTAATTATTTGGTTTTAAACATTCTCATGTCAGTGTCTCATTCAATATCTTCTTGCGCTGCAATTCGTGTGGCGGTGGTTTATCACAGTCCTTATGGCCATACTGCTAAGGTGGCACAGCATATTGCACAAGGTGCTGCGCAAATGGATGCTCAGGTGACTTTGATGGATGTGGCTGAAATTGAATGGGATAGCCTAGATCAAGCCGATATTATCATTATGGGCTGTCCAACTTATATGGGCAGCATTACTTCGGCTTTAAAACAGTTTATGGAGCAATCGTCTAAGCGTTGGTTGGCCAGAACTTGGCAGGGCAAACTGGCGGCAGGTTTTACCAATGGCGGTGGTTTAAGTGGCGATAAACTGGCGGTGCTGCAACAAATTAATTTATTTGCGATGCAGCATGGCATGTTGTGGTCAGGTTTACCGTTTATGCCGACAGGGCGTAGTCCACACGATATTAACCGCATGTCGAGCTTTTTGGGTTTAATGACGCAGTCTGATAATGCCAGTGTTGAAGTTACGCCACCCGAAGGTGATTTGGAAACTGCAGTCAAATTTGGTAAATATTTGGTGGAATTAAAACTTAAAGACTAAGCATTTTTAGTTTTACAACTTCCATAAAAAATGCTCGATGTTGATCTCGAGCATTTTTTATGGGCGGAATGTGCAAAATTATTTGTGCATCAAACGTGCTTTATCACGCTGCCAATCGCGGTCTTTTTCAGAAGCGCGTTTATCGTGCAATTGTTTACCTTTCACCAAAGCAATTTCAAGCTTCGCTAAAGGGCCTTTCCAATAACATGCTAAAGGTACGCAAGAATAACCTTTTTGATTGACTGCACCCATCAACTTTTCAATTTCACGTCGTGAAAGTAAGAGTTTGCGGGTACGGGTCGCTTCAGGCACTACATGCGTTGAAGCCGACAAGAGTGGTTGAATTTGTGCACCAAATAAAAAGGCTTCATTGTCACGAAACAGGATATAACTTTCGGTAATAGTCATACGTCCTGCGCGCAAAGATTTGACTTCCCAACCTTGCAAAGAAAGTCCTGCTTCAAATTTTTCTTCAATAAAATAATCGTGGCGTGCACGTTTATTCTGTGCAATTGTTCCGCCCGTATTTTTTTTAACTACAGTTAGCTTCGCCATATTCAATTACTTCCAAACTTATGACTATTGTGCCTCAAACCAAGGCTTGCTGACAAATCAAAATCATCACAACTGTTGGCTAAACTGCTTTGATATTTCATAATTTGGTAGACTTTAGTTCACTAAAATTTTTTGTATTTGTTAAACTAACTTTGACAAAACCAACTAGAGCATAATGGATGTCTAAAACTCGCGTAATTTATCCGGGCACCTTTGACCCGATTACTAATGGTCATATTGACTTGGTGACACGTGCTGCAAAAATGTTTGATGAAGTCGTGGTCGCAATTGCCATTGGACATCATAAAAATCCAATTTTTACTTTGGAAGAACGTGTGGAATTGGCACAGGCATCTTTAAAGCATTTGCCTAATGTTGAATTTGTCGGATTTGATGGTTTATTGGTTAATTTTTTCCGTGAGCAAAATGCGACTGCAGTTTTGCGTGGTTTGCGTGCTGTTTCAGATTTTGAATACGAATTTCAGTTGGCAAATATGAACCGTCAATTAGATGCGAAATATGAAGCGGTATTTCTGACTCCTTCAGAGCAATATTCATTTATTTCTTCTACATTAGTTCGTGAAATTGCACGCTTAAAAGGTGATGTGACTAAATTTGTTGCACCTGTTGTGGTCGAAGCCTTTGAGCGTAAATTACGACAAGGTTGGTAGCGTGTCTTTATATATTACCGATGAATGTATTAACTGTGATGTCTGTGAACCTGTATGCCCAAATGAGGCAATTTATATGGGTGAGCTGATTTATGAGATTAATCCAGCATTATGTACTGAATGTGTAGGACATCACGAGCAGCCGCAGTGTCAGTTATTTTGCCCAGTCGATTGTATTCCGCTCGATCCAGAGCATGTAGAAACACAGGAACAATTGCTGGAAAAATATAAAAAACTGATTGCTCAAAAAAGCGCAAGCAATTAACTTATAATTTTGCTAAGATGCGCCTTCGAAGTGAACCAGACGATCGCTGCTGTGGAGGTCTCCGTGACTGAAACAGGGGAGGAAAGTCCGGGCTTCATAGGGCAGGGTGCCAGGTAACGCCTGGGCGGCGTGAGCCGACGGAAAGTGCAGCAGAGAGTAGACCGCCTTCGTATGGTTTCTTTTTCGGAAGAAATTGAAGGTAAGGGTGAAAGGGTGCGGTAAGAGCGCACCGCATGGCTGGTAACAGTTCATGGCATGGTAAACCCCACCAGAAGCAAGACCAAATAGGAATCCTGAGGTACGGCCCGTACTGGATTCGGGTAGGTCGCTTGAGCGTATGAGTGATTGTACGCCTAGAGGAATGATCGTTCTCGACAGAACCCGGCTTATCGGTTCACTTCACCAAATTTTAAGCAATTGATGCGTGATAAGGCTTGACGTTACCTAGATTACAGCAGATAATGCGCGCACAGTTTTTGGCTATGTAGCTCAGTTGGTTAGAGCACCGCACTCATAATGCGGGGGTCACAGGTTCAAGTCCCGTCATAGCCACCATTTTTCAGACCACGTTCACTAACGTGGTCTTTTTTTGTTTAAAATTTATTTGTGCAATCTATTTGAGCTGTATCTAGTTGAATCTGCATTTGTAGGTTTTGAATCTGTTGCCAATTGGCTTGTTGATCAGAGTGAGCAAAAATTTTGGCATCGACCTGATTTAATTTTTTTAGCGAAATGTGTTGTGATGCACAATAACGCCCTACAGCACGCTCATAAGCCAGTTGTTGCTGCGCTGCAGCATTGAGTTGATGTGCCGTTAAAATCTTTTGCTGCCCTTTGGCATAAGCAACCAAGACACGTCGGTCTGCGATGCTATAACTCATTTTAGAATTAATAAATTGCGCAACATCACGCCGTACACCGTTGTAATCTACAAAAATAGGTGAAACCAAAGCGCAGGAACTTAAGCCAACAACAAGGCTACTCAGTATTATAGACTTCAAGATCATGGTTGAATTTATTCTCTTTTTTCTGTGTGACTTGATATAGATTTTGCTGCAAATATTTAAGAATCTCCGTAAGAAAATAGTAATTTGATTAAAATTAAACAAATTGCACTGTTTTTGCTTAAACTGTGAGCGTTTGTAAATTAAAATACTTGACGATGCAGGGCTAAGCTTAGATAATGCGCACACAGTTTATGGCTATGTAGCTCAGTTGGTTAGAGCACCGCACTCATAATGCGGGGGTCACAGGTTCAAGTCCCGTCATAGCCACCATTTTTATAGACTAAGCTCTCAGCTTGGTCTTTTTTTATGTCAAAATTTTAGGCTACTTTTTGCAGCATTGGTTTAATGGCAGGTACAAAAAAACCAAGCCGTAGCTTGGTTTTTTATATCTTTGTTTAAGCAATGCTTTAGCGTTAAATCCCTGCTTTCCAACCATTGACGAGCGGATAGCGACGTTCACGACCAAAAGCGCGTGAACTAATACGTGGTCCTAATGCACCTTGGCGACGCTTGTACTCGTTGCGATCAACCAATTGAATGACTTTCTCGACCATCGCGCGTTCAAAGCCTTTGCTAATGATGTCTTCTTGGCTCTGATCTTCTTCAATATACGCATACAAAATCGCATCGAGCACTTCGTATGGTGGTAAAGAATCTTGGTCTTTTTGGTCTGGACGTAATTCTGCTGAAGGTGGGCGGGTAATCACACGTTCAGGAATCACAGGAGTATCAGCGATGCTGTTACGGTATTTTGCCAATTCAAACACAATGGTTTTGTACACATCTTTGAGTACCGCATAACCACCGACCATATCGCCATAAAGCGTGCAGTAACCAACTGCTAACTCAGATTTGTTACCTGTAGAAAGCACGAGGTTACCAAACTTATTCGACAGACCCATTAAGATTGTGCCGCGGGCACGAGCTTGTAAATTTTCTTCTGTGGTGTCGCTAGGGCTGTTACCAAAGAAAGGATACAGCGTTTGCATAAAGCTATTTACGATCGGGTGAATTTCAGCAATACCAAAAGTCACGCCTAAAGTTTTGGCTTGTTCTGCAGCATCTTCCACACTAATTTGCGCAGTATAAGTGTACGGCATCATTACCGCTTGTACCTTGTCTGCACCAATTGCATCAACCGCAATGGCAAGGGTAAGTGCTGAATCAATTCCACCCGACAAGCCTAGAATTACACCTGGAAAGCCAGAGCGTTGCACATAGTCACGGGTTGCTAATACTAAACCTTGATAGATTTCTGCAAGGGTGTCTAAAGCTGGGCTAATTTCGGCAGTTTTAAAGTGCTTCTGTGCAGCGTCATATTCTGCGTAGAATAAACCTTCTTGGTAGGTTGGGGCTTGTAATGCAACATTGCCTGCTTGGTTAATCACAAAGCTCGTACCATCGAAGATTAAATCATCTTGACCGCCAACTTGGTTTACATACACCACATTGAGATGTAATTGTTTTGCCAGTTCGGTCATGGTCTGTACACGATGCTGCGGTTTACCCACTTCATAAGGCGATGCGTTCAAGACCAATGCAGTTTCTACATTCAACTGTGCCAATTGCTGCACGGTTGGCAAAGACCATAAATCTTCGCAAATCAAAACGCCAAATTTATGACCAAGGTATTCAAAAACTAAGTGTTGATGACCTTCATCAAAATAGCGTTTTTCATCAAATACAGCATAATTTGGTAAATTTTGCTTGTTGTAAATACCTAAGATGTTGCCATCTTTCATGACGGCAGCCGAGTTAAAGCGCTGACCATCTTCAGTTTCATTGACAAAGCCGAAAACTAAAACAATATCTTTAATTTCACGTAATTGTTCAAATGCTTGTTGTGTGCGTTGATTCAAGCTTGGGCGCAGTAATAAATCTTCTGCAGGGTAGCCCAAAATTGAAAGTTCAGGAAAAATAATCAAATCTGCATGTTGTTTTTTCGCTTCATTTGCCTGTTCAAGCATTTTTTGCGCATTTGCTTCGAGATTGCCGATGTGTGGAGAGAACTGTGCAAGGGCAATTTTAAAAGATTTCATTTAAATTAAGTCCTATTCCTATAGGTGTAGAATACACATAAACAACTGATTATTATTGTTATAAAAATTTCAGCGCAGTGTATTGTGGATTAAACGACTGCCGAAAGGCACAAATAAAAACCATTTATTATCTAACAGATAAAGATCTTATTTTGCGGTGCAAAAATAGAGACTTTTGCTATTTTATCGTAATTTAGAATAGATGCTAGCATCGAATACACTTTATTCTTGAATGCTGCAGAATATCATTGAAATGTGACAGAATTTTTATGCTATTTATTTGAAATTATTATATTTTAAGATTAGGTTTGTCTGTGGTTTTAAGCCTGATCGCTCAAGTTAAAGAATATTCAGTTAAGCAATTGGTTTTGGTGGATTCAGAATAATATTGTCAATTTTTTTCAGGAAAATATCTTTAGCGATGTCGCCTTGTTGTTCAATGTTATAGGCAAAAAAAGGCTTGTTTGTAGTCAATTGATAGCGATATGGATTGTACTGTTTAAAGCTTAAATAATATGCCGTTTGTAAGAGTGCGCCATGTAGCAAGACATTGATTTTCTGTTGATATTGCAAGACATGCGCCATTTCGTGAATAAAAATGGCTTGATAGCCTAAATGTGCTTGAGTGTAGTCTGAACGGTAATGCAAATTACGCACATGAATATCACCACAGGGTGCCATAAATATATGTTGTGGTTGCCAAGGTAAATAGGGGTGATTCATGACTCTGACTTTGCTGTAGTCAATTAAATGACCGAACACAGACTGGCATAGCTGTATTTCTGCAGGTGTTAAGTAGCGATATTTAAACTGCGCAAGTTTTAAAAAACGCATGAGCAGACTTAAAAATAAGAAATGCAGTTGCAGCATGTAAATTGATCATGAAAGGCTGATATCAAAAATATAGCGTAAATTGGCTGATGACCCAATCTAATTATCTTGTTTAAGTCAAACTACCAAGGCTTTACATTATGGCGAGACAAATATTCAAAAATAAAAAAACCACCCGAAGGTGGTTTTTTGAGTCGTACTCGTTTTATAAGGTACAACGCAAACCGAATTAACGGTTGATGTCGCGTTGAGTGTAACCTGTGTAAAGCTGACGTGGACGACCGATTTTGTAAGGACCGCTGTGCATTTCTAACCAGTGGCTGATCCAGCCTACAGTACGTGCAAGAGCGAAAATTACAGTAAACATTTCTGTTGGGATACCAATCGCTTTAAGGATGATACCTGAGTAGAAGTCTACGTTAGGGTATAAGTTACGCTTGATGAAGTATTCATCAGATAACGCAATACGCTCAAGTTCCATTGCAAGTGCAAGTTGTGGATCGTTGATACCTAAGTCGTTAAGAACTTCGTCACAAGTTTGCTTCATTACTGTTGCACGTGGGTCGAAGTTTTTATAAACGCGGTGACCGAAGCCCATAAGCTTCACTTCTTTAGTCTTCACTTTTTCCATGAAGTCTGCAACGTTTTCTACAGAGCCGATTTCATCAAGCATCTTAAGAACAGCTTCGTTCGCACCACCGTGAGCAGGACCCCAAAGTGCAGAAATACCTGCAGAGATACATGCGTATGGGTTAGCGCCAGTAGAACCAGCTAAACGTACAGTTGAAGTAGACGCGTTTTGTTCGTGGTCAGCGTGAAGCGTGAAAATACGATCCATTGCGCGAGCGTGAACAGGGTTTACTTTGTAATCACGGTCTGCTGGTGTAGCAAACATCATGTACAAGAAGTTTTCTGCGTAGCTTAAGTCGTTACGTGGGTAAACAAATGGTTGACCAACAGTGTACTTGTAGCTCCAAGCCGCTAAAGTAGGAATCTTCGCGATTAAACGAATCGCTGTGATTTCACGGTGGTTAACATCTTCGATGTCTAAGTTGTTGTGATAGAACGCAGATAACGCACCAACAACACCTACCATGATTGCCATAGGGTGAGCGTCACGACGGAAACCGTTATAGAAACGTTTTACTTGGTCGTGAACCATAGTGTGGTTACGAACTTTAGCGTCAAAATCAGCTTTTTGTTCTGCAGTTGGAAGCTCGCCATTTAATAATAAGTAGCAAGTTTCTAAGTAGTCAGCTTTAGTCGCTAATTGGTCAATTGGGTAACCACGGTGTAAAAGAATACCTTTGTTACCATCAATGAACGTAATTTTAGACTCGCAAGACGCTGTTGCCATAAAACCAGGATCAAAAGTAAAGTGACCTGCCGCCAACACATCCTTAACGTCAATTACATCTGGGCCTAATGTGCCGCTGTAAATTGGTAATTCAATTTCTTTTCCATCAAGCTGTAATACGGCTTTTTTGCCAGTTGCTTCAGACATTCAATAGATCTCCTGTCCTGGTGAATGTTGATCTGACTCGAAGTATCAATCTTTTAATGCGCAAGTCAGACGGATTAAAAATTAGCTCTAAGATTAGAGAGTACTGAAATTTTGTCAATTATACTTATGGATTAAGTAGACGACTGTTTGCAGAAAAAGCCGAAAAAATTCCAGTAAAAAAATCAATAAAATCACAGCACAGCCGCAGTATCATAAGTCAAAATTTGTTGGATGTGCAGAAAAAAATCATCGTTTGGGATTAATTGTAAGCAATTTTAAATAATGGTTTTGCTGTGGTGATTCTGCGGTGGGTTGCAGCCCAAAACTTAAATTTATCTAATTCTCATAACTTACACGTTTTTGCATTGCCATCAGGCAGGTTTGTCTTTTGGATACAGGCTGCAAGTCGGGTATTTAAAATAGATGTTAATTGATCAAAAAATGACTGATTAAACAAAGAAAAACTTTTAGAAAACGTTGGTTTTTGGCCAAAAGAATATGGGTTTTTGCATAAGACTAAGTGTTTCTCGTTTTGTGTAATATTAGAAAATACTGGATAAGTCATTCTTTCGCATGACGATTATGGTAAGAAGTGTGGGTTGGTATTTAGAGAAGACGCTGAATATAAGTTTGAGAAATAGTCTGGGTTATAAACCTTGTAATACGGGATATATAAAAGAGTCTAAGTCTGTTGATTATTAATAAATAGAAGTTATCCAAGTGTGAGTAACACAATGATTATTGCTTTGCAGCAACGTGCCACAGCATTAACAGTAAAAGATGCGAGTGTCCGATAAAGCTGTTTGCTCAATGTTTGTAGACGCGAATAGATACGATAGAGCACAAGGTGCAAATTTATCTTTAGTCTAAATATTCTAAACAGGTATAAAGCCATATATAGAGCCTATTACTGAATAATTTGTATAAAAACATTGTGTTAGAAGTGTAATTGCAATTCGTTCAAGCAGGTTGTTGCTTCTTGTTGTTGTTAACGATTCTTATTTAAAGGATTTTTGGCAAAAAAGCCGAGCTGTGTTGTTTGTATTTTGACAGTTGACGTTTTATAATTCAGTGTCGTTTTAAGGTTAGGCATGAATTTGCCTGACAATGCCAGCTTTCCTTCGAATTTATTCCAACAAACTCCGGATGGAGTTTTTACTTACAGGATGCCCGCTGTGAAAAGCAACAGACCTGTCAATTTGTCCATGGGTCAAGTTTTAGAAGTAAACTTAAAATCGCCCGTGGCTATTGCATCAATTCTACACCGTCTTTCTGGTGTCATCGTATTTTTACTCGTACCGGTACTTTTATGGTTGTTAGACAAGTCTTTGTCTTCACCTGAAGGTTTTGCTCAAGTTCAAGAAATTTTTAACGGTTTCTTTGTGCGCTTTATCGTATGGGTATTTGTAGCCGGCTTAATCTATCACTTCATTGCTGGTGTTAAGCACTTACTTGCTGACCTTGGTTTTGCAGAAGAACTGCAAAGTGGTCGCATTGCAGCTACTATTTCATTGATCTTGTCTGCTATCGGTATCGTTGCAGCATTTGTATGGATTGTAATCTAATGAAAAGTGCTACAGGTTTAACGGGTTCAGGTTCTCGCGATTGGTTTATCCAACGTATTAGTGCTGTTGTTCTTGCTGTTTATACCGTTGTGGTATTTGGTTGGATTCTTCTTAACGGTGGATTCAACTTTGAACAGTGGTACGGCTTTATGATGACATTACCAATGAAGATTATGTCTTTATTGGCAGTCTTATCTCTTGTTGCACATGCTTGGATCGGTATGTGGCAAGTATTCACTGACTATGTGACTACTCGTCAAATGGGTCCTTCAGCTTCAGGTTTACGCCTAGTGCTGACTTCAGCAGTGATTATTGCTGTTTTTGCATACGCAATCTGGGCAATCCAGATTTTCTGGGCGAATTGATAGGAAAATATCATGGGCGCGATTAACCCTAAAGAAGATTATACAAATATTCCACACCAATTCTTTGACGCAGTCATTGTTGGTGGTGGTGGTTCAGGTATGCGTGCATCTTACCAACTTGCTCAAGCAGGTTTGAAAGTTGCGGTATTGACTAAAGTATTCCCTACACGTTCACACACTGTTGCAGCGCAGGGTGGTATTGGTGCATCTCTTGGTAACATGCAAGAAGATAACTGGCACTACCACTTTTACGACACGGTAAAAGGTTCTGACTGGTTGGGCGACCAAGACGCGATTGAATTCATGACGCGTGAAGCGCCACAAGTGGTTTATGAATTAGAACACTTGGGTATGCCATTTGACCGTAACGCAGACGGTACAATTTACCAACGTCCATTCGGTGGTCACTCTGCAAACTACGGTGAAAAAGCGGTTCCACGTGCATGTGCTGCAGCTGACCGTACAGGTCACGCACTTCTTCACACGCTTTATCAAAGCAACGTGAAAATGGGCACTCAATTCTTCGTAGAATGGATCGCTCTTGATTTGATCCGTAACGAAGCTGGCGATGTACTAGGTGTGACTGCAATTGACCAAGAAACAGGTAAAATCGCAGTATTCCAAGCGAAAGCGACATTGTTTGCTACAGGTGGTGCAGGTCGTGTGTACCGTGCATCTACAAACGCATATATCAACACTGGTGACGGTCTTGGTATGGCTGCGCGTGCAGGTATTCCATTACAAGATATGGAATTCTGGCAGTTCCACCCAACAGGTGTTGCGGGCGCGGGCGTATTGTTAACGGAAGGCTGTCGTGGTGAGGGTGGTATCCTTCGTAACGATTCAGGCGAACCGTTCATGGAGCGTTATGCACCAACTTTGAAAGACTTGGCGCCACGTGACTTCGTATCACGTTCTATGGACCAAGAAATTAAAGAAGGTCGTGGTTGTGGTCCAAACAAAGACTACATCTTGCTTGATATGACGCACTTAGGTGCAGACACAATCATGAAGCGTCTTCCATCTGTATTTGAGATTGGTAAGAAATTCGCGAACGTTGACTGTACTAAAGAGCCAATTCCTGTTGTGCCTACAATCCATTACCAAATGGGTGGTATTCCAACCAATATTCATGGTCAAGTGGTTGTTCCAGAAAGCCGTGAAACTCAAGAGTTGGTTGCGAACTACAACGCAGAAACTGATACATATACAACCAACGCGGGTGACCGTGACTTTGCTAAACCAGTAAAAGGTTTCTATGCAATTGGTGAGTGTTCATGTGTATCTGTACACGGTGCAAACCGTTTAGGTACAAACTCATTGCTTGACTTGGTTGTATTTGGTAAGGCTGCTGGTCAACACATCATTGAGTATGTGACTAAGCAACATGATGGTGAGTACGAGCCACTTCCAACAACTGTACTTGAAAATACTGTGAACCGTATTCGTAAACTTGACGAATCGACTTCAGGTGAAAACGCTCAAGAAGTTGCTGATGCAATTCGTAACATCGTTCAAGACCACGCAGGTGTATTCCGTACTTCAGCATTGCTTGATGAAGGTGTGAAACAAATTCTTGCGCTTGAGCCACGTGTTCGCAACATTCATTTGAAAGACAAATCTAAAGTATTCAACACTGCACGTGTAGAAGCATTAGAAGTTGAAAACTTGTATGAAGTTGCTAAAGCGACACTAATCTCAGCTGCTGCACGTAAAGAATGTCGTGGTGCGCATACGGTTGTAGACTTTGAGTTACCACCAGATCACCCAACTTATTCTTATGGTCGTCGTGATGATGAGTGGATGAAGCATACTTTATGGTTCTCTACAGATAACCGTCTTGAGTACAAACCAGTACGTTACAAGCCGCTTACTGTAGCTGCTATTCCACCTAAACCACGTACATTCTAATTGGGAGAAGTAAGATGAGTAGAGGTACTCGTACATTTAATATCTACCGCTACGATCCTGATAAGGATAAAGCACCGTACATGCAAACTTTTAAGCTTGAATTGACTGATAAGCACCGTATGTTGCTTGATGCGCTTCTTGCATTGAAAGTACAAGACGAAACTTTAACGTTCCGTCGTTCATGTCGTGAAGGTATTTGTGGTTCTGATGGTGTAAACATCAACGGTAAAAATGGTTTAGCGTGTCTTTGGAACCTAAACGACTTACCAGAAGTGATTACGATTCGTCCACTTCCAGGTCTTCCAGTAATTAAAGACTTAGTTGTTGATATGAATCAGTTCTACGATCAGTACAACAAGATTCATCCGTTCTTGATCAACAACCAGCCTGCGCCTCCAAAAGAGCGTTTACAGTCTCAAGAAGACCGTGAACACCTTGATGGTTTGTATGAATGTATTCTTTGTGCATGTTGTTCAACTTCATGCCCATCATTCTGGTGGAACCCAGACAAGTTCTTGGGTCCTTCAGCATTGTTGAATGCATACCGCTTCATCATTGACTCTCGTGATACTGCAACTCAAGAGCGTTTGGCTCGTCTTGACGACCCATTCTCATTGTTCCGTTGTAAAGGCATCATGAACTGTGTGTCTGTTTGTCCGAAGGGTTTGAACCCGACGAAAGCAATTGGTCACATTCGTAACATGTTATTAGACCAAGCTGGCTAAGCGAGCTAAGGTTGAAAAAAAAGCACATCTTTGGATGTGCTTTTTTTATGGCTTAATATTGCTGTAAAAGTAAAATAATAATTTGATGTGTTTTCTTAATATTGAACATAAAAACGCAGTATGCAAAGAAGTGATTAAAAAATGAGTGCTTGATATTTTTTAGGTATAACTGCTGGATTAATAGACAAAAATCGATAAACGGCGACTAAAGTTGCACACAATTGTAATCCAGTGCTGCTATTTTGTTGTAAAGCATAGGCAAATGCCAAGATTAGCTGCAATATTTGTTTTTAGGTGTTATCATGTAACGTGTAATTGAGAGGGCAGATTGAGAGATGTGCTCTCTTTTCTTTTATCTAAAATAGCGGGGTTGGACTTTGGTCTAAATTGCTTCTGTTTTTTAAATAAAGCACCATATATTAGATGAAAATAGAATCACTGTATTTCGCCAATTTATAGGAGGTATGTGTCAAAAAAATCAATTGGTTTATGAGATCATGTTACGATTAATGAACCGCTATATTTAAAAAATGTTGAAATTTTGTACATTTTATCAACATTTTAACGCTGTTTAGTGTGCTATTTAATCAGACTAAAAGTATAAAAGTCGGGTTAGAAAAGCGAAGTGAGTGAACTTCATTTTTCTAAAACGATTTTGCAAAAAATTGCTCGGCTTGGGTCGAGTATATAGATGAGTGATGATGCCAATGAGGGCGTTATGATTCATAAATGACATTGGGTTTTCCTAATGTAGTGATAACGCCTCATGACATTTGTCAACTGGGGACTAATGTCATGTTACCAATTTGACATTATCAATCATGGGTTTTGCTTAAAAAGCATCCTGGAAAATGTTTTTGCAATAGGAAATGGGTCCACAAATGCAAGAAGTTGCTGACGCACTGCGTCTTGACACTGAACTTTCCGCTGATAGTGCAGCGTATATTGAAGAACTTTACGAGCATTATTTGACGTCACCGGAATCAGTCGGTGCTGATTGGCGTGAATATTTCGATAAATTCCCGAAGGGTGATCAACCACACAGCAATGTACGTGAGCAATTCCTTTTATTAGGTCGTAATTCAAATCGCGTTCAAGCCATTGTTCAAGGTTCAGTGAGTTCTGAACACGAACAACGTCAAATTGGCGTGTTGCAACTGATTGCAGCTTACCGTAACCGTGGTCACCAAAAAGCAAAATTAGATCCATTAGGTTTGGCAAAACGTGAAGACGTGCCAGATTTAGATCTTGCTGCGCATGGATTAACCAAGTCAGATTTAGACACGGTATTCCACACAGGTAACTTGGCGATTGATAAAGCTGAAGCGACCCTAGGTGAAATGGTTGAAGCTATGCAGTCAATCTACTGCGGTTCAATTGGTGCAGAATACATGCACATTGTTGATACCAAAGAGAAACGCTGGATTCAACAACGCTTAGAGAGCGCACGCGGTAAATTTACGTTCACTGCAGACCAAAAGAAACACGTACTTGAGCGCTTAACAGCAGCTGAAGGTCTAGAAAAATATCTAGGTAACAAATACGTGGGCGCTAAACGCTTTGGTGTAGAAGGCGGCGAATCATTTATCCCAATGGTCAACGAAATTATTCAACGTGCAGGTGCTGTAGGTTGTAAAGAAGTTGTGATTGGTATGCCACACCGTGGTCGTTTGAACCTGCTTGTGAATATCATGGGTAAAAACCCAGCAGACCTATTTGGTGAGTTCGAAGGTAAGAGCTTACACAAAAAAGGTTCGGGTGACGTGAAATATCACCAAGGTTTCTCATCTAACGTGATGACACCAGGTGGTGAAGTGCACTTGGCGCTTGCGTTTAACCCATCACACTTGGAAATTGTTGGTCCAGTGGTTGAAGGTTCTGTTCGTGCACGCCAAGTACGTCGAAAAGACATTGGTGGTGATGACGTATTGCCATTAATCGTACACGGTGACGCAGCATTTGCAGGTCAAGGTGTGAACCAAGAAACCTTCCAAATGTCACAAACTCGTGGTTATACCGTAGGTGGTACAGTTCACATTGTGATTAACAACCAAGTTGGTTTCACAACTTCTGACCCACGTGACGCGCGTTCTACAGAATACTGTACTGACATTGCAAAAATGATTCAGGCGCCAATTTTCCATGTGAATGGCGATGACCCTGAAGCTGTAATTTTTGTATCTCAATTGGCACACGATTTCCGTCACACATTCCGTAAAGACGTTGTGATTGATTTGTTCTGCTACCGTCGTCGTGGTCACAACGAAGCTGACGAGCCAGCAGCAACTCAGCCAATGATGTATCAAGTGATTAACAAAAAGACCACAACACGTACTTTATACGCTGACCAATTGGTGCAAGAAGGTGTGTTGGATCGTGCTGCGGCAGATCAAATGGTTGAAGACTACCGTTCTGATTTAGAAGCGGGTAATCACGTTGCGAATGCGTTGGTACTTGAGCCTAATACCAAAATGTTTGTAGATTGGTCTCCGTACTTAGGTCATGACTATACAGACGTTTGGGATACGACTTTCCCTGTTGAGCGTTTGAAAGAACTTGGTCAAACCATGCGTAAACTTCCAGAAGGTTTCGTAATGCAGCGCCAAGTTGCAAAAGTGATTGATGATCGCTTAAAAATGCAAACGGGTGAAATGCCACTGAACTGGGGGGCAGCTGAAACTTTAGCTTATGCTACTTTGTTGGATGAAGGTTATTTAGTTCGTTTGACTGGTGAAGACGTAGGTCGTGGTACTTTCTCACACCGTCATGCGAAATTGCACAACCAAGTCGATGGTAAAACTTATATTCCGTTATGCCATATCAAAGAGAACCAACCACGTGTTGCAATCTACGACTCATTATTGTCTGAAATGGCAGTATTGGCATTCGAATACGGTTATGCAACGACACTTCCAAAGAGCTTGATCATTTGGGAAGCACAATTTGGTGACTTCGCAAACTGTGCTCAAGTGGTGATTGACCAGTTCATTTCATCTGGCGAAACCAAGTGGGAGCGTGTGTGTGGTTTAACGATGCTTCTTCCACACGGTTTTGAAGGTCAAGGTCCTGAGCACTCATCTGCACGTTTAGAGCGTTTCTTACAGCTTTGTGCGGAAGAAAACATGCAAGTGATGACACCAACAACACCTGCACAGATTTTCCACGCTTTACGTCGTCAGGCGATTCGTCCAATCCGTAAGCCAATGATCATCATGTCGCCGAAGTCTTTACTTCGTCACAAGTTAGCAGTGTCTAACCTTGATGAGCTTGCAACTGGTACATTCCAGACTGTGATTGATGAAATTGACAACATCAACAAATCAGACGTGACGCGTTTGGTATTGTGTGGTGGTAAAGTGTATTACGACTTGCTTGAAAAGCGTCGTGAATTAGAATTGAACAATACTGCAATTGTTCGTATTGAACAGTTGTACCCATATCCAGAACAACGTCTTGCTGAAGTTCTTGCTTCTTATCCAAACGTAAAAGAATTAGTTTGGACTCAAGAAGAGCCGAAGAACCAAGGTGCTTGGTTATTCATCGCGCCACGTTTATATGATGACGTAATGAAAACTGGTAAACAGATTCGCATTAGTTATGCGGGTCGTGAAGCATCTGCAGCACCAGCGTGTGGTTCACCATATTTGCATGCAAAACAACAAGCTCAGCTCATCAATGACGCGCTTGCGATCGTAGCTGAATAACAGGAGATTCGAAGTAATGGCAACCGAAATTAAAGCACCGGTATTTCCAGAGTCAGTTGCAGACGGTACGATTGCAACTTGGCACAAACAACCAGGTGAAGCAGTTTCACGTGATGAGGTGATCTGTGATATTGAAACCGATAAAGTTGTTTTGGAAGTAGTCGCTCCTGCTGATGGCACAATCTCTGCAATCATCAAAAACGAAGGCGATACAGTTCTTTCTGACGAAGTAATTGCTCAATTTGAAGCGGGTGCTGTTTCTGGCGCTGCTCAAACTCAAGCAGTTCAGTCTGAAGCACAAGTAGAGCAAGCTGCGGCGAAAACTGAAGCAGGTGCTGCGCCAGTTGTTGAGCGTGCACAACCAGTTGCTGACCAAGCACCAGCAGTACGTAAAGCGTTGACTGAAACAGGTATCAATGCTGCAGACGTGTCAGGTACAGGTCGTGGTGGTCGTATCACTAAAGAAGATGTTGCAAATCATCAAGCTAAACCTGCTGCTGCAGCTGCGCCATTAAGCGTTGCGGTAGGTGAGCGTATCGAGAAACGTGTTCCTATGACACGTTTACGTAAGCGTGTTGCAGAGCGTTTACTTGCAGCGACTCAAGAAACTGCAATGTTGACAACATTCAACGAAGTGAACATGAAGCCAATCATGGAAATGCGTGCACAATACAAAGACGCATTTGAAAAACGTCATGGTGCACGTTTAGGCTTTATGTCTTTCTTCGTGAAAGCTGCAACTGAAGCATTGAAACGTTACCCAGCAGTAAACGCTTCTATTGATGGCGAAGACATCGTATATCACGGTTACTACGACATCGGTGTTGCGGTTTCTTCTGACCGTGGTTTAGTGGTTCCTGTATTACGTGATACAGACCGCATGAACTACGCTGAAGTAGAAAACGGTATTCGTGACTATGCTTATAAAGCACGTGACGGTAAGCTAGGTATTGAAGATATGACTGGCGGTACATTCACCATTACTAACGGTGGTACTTTCGGTTCATTGTTATCTACACCAATTCTAAACACGCCACAAACTGCAATTTTGGGCATGCACAAAATCCAAGAGCGTCCTATGGCGGTAAATGGTCAAGTTGAAATCTTGCCAATGATGTACTTAGCGCTTTCTTATGACCACCGTTTAATTGATGGTAAAGAAGCTGTAGGTTTCCTTGTAACAATCAAAGAATTGTTAGAAGAGCCAGCTAAACTCATCCTTGACCTTTAATTCTAAAGAATAAATCAGTGGGCTTGGAGCGATCCTCTAAGCCCATTTTTGGAGATAAAAATGTCTCAACAATTTGATCTTGTTGTTATTGGCGGTGGCCCAGGTGGTTATGAAGCGGCAATTCGTGCGGCTCAACTTGGCTTTAAAGTTGCGTGTATCGAAAAACGTATTCACAAAGGTAAACCATCTTTGGGTGGTACATGCTTAAACGTAGGCTGTATCCCATCTAAAGCATTACTCGATTCTTCACATCGTTATGAAGATACGGTTCATCACTTGGCTGATCATGGTATCACTACAGGTGAAGTACAGTTTGACCTTGCGAAGCTATTAGCACGTAAAGACAAAATCGTTGACCAATTAACTGGCGGTATTGATCAGTTATTAAAAGGTAACGGTGTTGAGTGGTTAAAAGGTACGGGTAAATTGCTTGCAGGTAAAAAAGTTGAGTTCGTTTCTCATGAAGGCGAAACTCAAGTTTTAGAGCCTAAGTATGTGATTCTTGCGACTGGTTCAGTTCCTGTAAATATTCCTGTTGCTCCTGTAGATCAAGACATTATTGTTGATTCTACTGGTGCATTAGAATTCCCAGAAGTGCCTAAGCGTTTAGGTGTGATTGGTGCAGGCGTAATTGGTCTTGAACTTGGTTCAGTATGGCGTCGTCTAGGTGCAGAAGTTGTTGTATTTGAAGCAATGGATGCATTCTTACCAATGGCTGACAAAGCTTTGGCAAAAGACTACCAGAAACTATTGACTAAGCAAGGTATGGATATCCGTATCGGTGCGAAAGTTTCAGGTACTGAAGTTAATGGTCGTGAAGTGACTGTTAAATATACCCAAGGCGGCGAAGAAAAAGAACAAACTTTCGATAAATTGATCGTTTGTGTAGGTCGTCGTGCTTATGCTGAAGGTTTATTGGCAGATGACTGCGGTATTAAACTGACTGAACGTGGTTTGGTTGAAGTAAACGATTGGTGTGCAACTTCTGTTGAAGGTGTATATGCAATTGGTGACTTGGTACGTGGTCCAATGCTTGCACACAAAGCAATGGAAGAAGGCGTAATGGCAGTTGAGCGTATTCATGGTCATGCTGCACAAGTCAACTACGACACAATCATTTCAGTAATCTACACACACCCTGAAGCGGCGTGGGTTGGTTTAACTGAAGAGCAAGCGAAAGAAAAAGGCCACGAAGTGAAAACTGGTCAATTCGGTTTCGCAGTAAATGGTCGTGCTTTAGCTGCAGGCGAAGGTGCTGGTTTCGTGAAGTTTGTTGCAGATGCAAAAACAGATCGTTTATTGGGTATGCACGTGATTGGCCCTGCTGCGTCTGACATCGTTCACCAAGGTATGATTGCACTTGAGTTTGTATCTTCAGTTGAAGATTTACAATTAATGACATTTGGTCACCCAACCTTCTCTGAAGTGGTGCATGAAGCCGCTTTAGCTGTAGATGGGCGTGCGATTCACGCGATTCAGCGTAAACGCAAATAACACTAAAAAGAGCGGCTTAGGCCGCTCTTTTTGCATTTGATGGTTGTATTTATGGGAATAATCATCTAAAAGTAAAGAGCATAGGAAAAACACCACACAAGGAAAGCAATATTAAAACTTCGGTTTGATATTGGTGGTGATAACTGAATAAAAGAAGTAGTAAAAGGTTAGTCAATGAATCTACATGAGTATCAAGCAAAAGCGCTATTAAAAAAATATGGTATGCCAGTACAAGAAGGCATTTTGGCAACTACAGCCGTAGAAGCCGTGCAAGCTTTCGAGCAACTGGGCGGTAAATTTGCGGTGATGAAAGCTCAGGTGCATGCAGGTGGTCGCGGTAAAGCGGGCGGCGTGAAGGTCGTAAAATCTGCACAAGAAGCAGCAGACTATGCCAACCAAATTCTTGGAACACGTTTGGTCACCTATCAAACCGACGCCTATGGTCAGCCTGTAAATAGTATTTTAGTGGCTGAAGATGTTTATCCTGTAGAGCGTGAACTGTATTTGGGTGCAGTGGTAGATCGTTCTAGCCGTCGCGTCACTTTTATGGCATCTACCGAAGGTGGTGTTGAAATTGAGAAAGTGGCTGAAGAAACCCCAGAAAAAATTATTAAAGTAGAAGTTGATCCTTTAGTGGGTTTATTGCCATTTCAGGCACGTGAAGTGGCTTTTGCATTAAAACTCAAAGACAGTCAAATCACGCAGTTTGTGAAGATTATGACAGCGGCTTATCAGGCATTTATCGACAATGATTTTGCCTTATTTGAAATTAACCCATTGTCTGTACGTGAAAATGGCGACATTTTATGTGTCGATGCCAAAGTCGGTATTGATTCTAATGCACTGTATCGTTTGCCTGAAGTCTTGGCACTGCGCGATAAAACACAAGAAAATGAACGTGAATTGCGTGCATCAGAATTTGACCTGAACTATGTTGCTTTAGAAGGCAATATCGGTTGTATGGTGAATGGTGCAGGTTTAGCAATGGCAACTATGGATATTATTAAACTCTATGGTGGTCAGCCTGCGAACTTCTTGGATGTAGGTGGTGGTGCAACCAAAGAACGCGTAATTGAAGCCTTTAAAATTATTTTGGCAGATCACTCGGTTAAAGGCGTACTGATTAATATTTTTGGTGGAATTGTACGTTGTGACATGATTGCGGAAGCAATTATTGCAGCGGTTCAGGAAGTAAATGTGACGGTACCTGTAGTGGTTCGCCTAGAAGGGAACAACTCGGAACTTGGTGCAAAATTACTCGATGAATCAGGATTAAAACTTATTTCTGCAAACGGCTTGTCTGATGCCGCAGAAAAAATTGTTGCTGCAGTGAAAGCTTAAGGAGAATCAGGATGAGCGTATTAATTAATAAAGACACCAAAGTATTGGTACAAGGTTTCACTGGTAAAAATGGTACTTTTCACTCAGCACAAGCACTTGATTATGGAACTAAAGTGGTGGGTGGGGTAACGCCAGGAAAAGGTGGTCAAACCCATTTGGAATTACCTGTATTTAACACCATGAAAGAAGCTGTACGTGAAACAGGTGCAGATGCATCGGTGATTTATGTGCCTGCACCGTTTGTTTTAGATTCGATTGTAGAAGCAGTCGATTCTGGAGTAGGTTTGATTGTGGTGATTACGGAAGGTGTGCCAACCATCGACATGCTCAAAGCCAAGCGTTATTTAGAAACCAATGGCAATGGTACACGTTTGGTGGGACCAAACTGCCCAGGTGTGATTACACCAGGTGAATGTAAAATTGGCATCATGCCAGGGCATATTCATCAACCAGGACGAATTGGCATTATTTCACGTTCAGGTACTTTGACCTATGAAGCTGTGGCACAAACCACCAAATTAGGCTTAGGGCAATCGACCTGTATCGGGATTGGTGGTGACCCAATTCCAGGTATGAACCAAATTGATGCTTTAAAATTGTTCCAAGACGACCCAGACACCGATGCGATTATTATGATTGGTGAAATTGGTGGTACGGCAGAAGAAGAAGCTGCGGAATATATCCAGTCGAATGTTAGCAAACCTGTGGTGGGTTATATTGCAGGAGTGACAGCACCTAAAGGTAAGCGTATGGGACATGCGGGTGCAATTATTTCAGGCGGTAAAGGCACTGCGGAAGAAAAATTTGCAGCCTTTGAGCGTGCTGGAATTGCTTATACGCGTAGCCCTGCTGAATTGGGTTCTACCATGTGGCAAGTCTTAAAAGATCAAGGTTTACTTAAATAAGCCAAATTTTGAAACGCTTGATTTTATTCAGCACTCAATCCCCAATATTGGGGATTTTTTATGTTGAAAAATTAGCCACATTTGAGAGATAAAGTATATGATAAGAGTTAATTTGGTATTGCTTTGTTGCATAAATATGTAAGCATCTGATTTAAATAAATTTAATTTTGTATCAAAAAATAATCAAAACTTTTAAATCATATAGTTATGAAATCTTTGTGCGACAAAGCCGTTCAAGTAGTTTTTGCATCTAGGGAAATGATTTTTTATTGTTGAACAAGCTGTATAAACAGCTGATTCAAATAAAAAAAATACGCAATGATTGGGGTGATCATTGCGTATGAAAACGAATCTGCTTTCACAGCTTCGATAACGGAGAAATGTTATGAAATTAGGATTACTCCTAAAGCATGTAAGTATACTAAACTGAGAAGAAATACTAATCCGCAGTATTCAGGTTACGTGATGTTAAATCACGTAAGTAATAAGTGTTTTTGTGAATCACGTCATCTTATGTTGATTTTTCACTCAAATAAAAAGTCTCTTATTCATGTGAATAAGAGACTTTAAAATATTTGTATCTACAAAATGCTTAGAAGCGAAAAACGCCTAATCCAGCTTTCACTTCGTCTAAAGTTTGCTGGGTAATATCACGGCATTTGTCGGTGCCTGTTTTCAAAATATCCATAATGTAGTCAGGATCTTTAGCAAGTTCGATACGACGTTCACGGATCGGCCCAATCAATTCTTTTAGAATGCCTTCCAAACGCTTTTTCACCGTACCATCGCCCAAACCACCACGACGATAATGCGCTTTCAGTTCTTCAAGTTCTTCTTTGTTGGTATCGAAGGCATCTAAATAAGTAAATACTACGTTGCCTTCAACCTGACCTGGGTCTTCGATACGCAGGTGATTTGGGTCGGTGTACATTGCATTGACAGCTTTTTTAATGTCTTTGTCTGTGGCATCTAACACAATGGTATTGCCCAGTGATTTTGACATTTTCGCTTTACCATCAAAACCAGGTAAACGTCCGACATTTGACAACAATGCCTGACATTCAGGTAGCAAGTCATGACCAATTTGACGATTCACCCGACGCACAATTTCATTGGTCTGTTCAATCATTGGAATTTGGTCTTCACCTACAGGAACGACCGTTGCTTTAAATGCAGTAATATCGGCTGCTTGAGCTACAGGGTAGCACAGGAAACCTGCAGGAATATCACGCTCAAAACCACGCATCTGAATTTCAGATTTAATGGTTGGGTTACGCTCCAAACGTGCCACAGTCACGAAGTTTAAATACAACATGGTGAGTTCGTTTAATGCAGGCAGGCAAGATTGCACGCAAATGGTGGTTTTTGTTGGATCAATCCCCACCGCTAAATAATCGGTTGCTACCTCAATAATATTACGACGGACTTTTTCAAAGTTATCGGCATTGTCAGTTAAGGCTTGAGCATCGGCAAGTAACAGATGTTGATGATGTGAGTCTTGTAAACCTACACGTGAACGTAAAGAACCCACAAAGTGACCTAAATGTAGCTGTCCAGTCGGACGATCGCCCGTCAAAATCACAGGACGATTATCTTGATTACTCATTTTTTTTTCCAAGTCGTATCTACGACATCTATGTACCGATGAATTGCTACATTGTAAGGCATAACATTTTTCAATGTCACTTCCTTAAACAGATTGAATTGAATTCGTTTAAAAAATTAATGAAGTAAATACAGAGTTTATTTGCGTACAGTTTTAAAATAGATAGAAAATCGCATAAGGATAACAAAGCAATGGCGAGCAGTTTATTACTTTTATTAGATGACATTGCAACCGTTTTAGATGATGTAGCCGTCATGAGTAAAATGGCTGCTAAAAAAACCGCAGGGGTTTTGGGCGATGATTTGGCGTTGAATGCGCAGCAAGTCAGTGGTGTACGTGCAGAGCGTGAGTTGCCTGTGGTATGGCGTGTGGCTAAAGGTTCATTCATCAATAAGCTAATTTTAGTACCGCTCGCGTTATTAATTAGTGTCGTTGCGCCGTGGTTAATCAATCCTTTATTGGTGGTTGGTGGTCTATTTTTAAGTTATGAAGGTGTGGAAAAAATCATGCACACCTTACAGCACAAAAAAGCAAAAACTGCCGCAGAAGCGCAATTAGAATTGATTCAGACTGAGCAAGACCTTGCTCGTTTTGAAAATGAAAAAATTAAAGGTGCAGTGCGTACTGACTTTATTCTATCGGCTGAAATTGTGGTGATTTCATTAGGTACAGTCGCAGCCGCTAGTTTTTTAACTAAAGTAACCGTCTTGAGTGTGATTGCCATTGCCATGACCGTTGGGGTTTATGGCTTAGTTGCATTTATTGTCAAAATTGATGACATTGGTTTACATCTGACTGAACAAGTATCTAATTTTAAACAACGTATTGGTCGTGGCTTATTGGCATTCGCCCCAATATTAATGAAAACCTTGTCAGTTGTTGGGACTGCTGCCATGTTTTTAGTGGGTGGTGGTATTATCAATCATGCTATTCCATTTGTGCACCATTTCACAGAAGATACAGTAGAGTATGTTCAAGACATCCCAACTATGGGCAGCATTGTAGGGGCTGTAACGCCAACCTTAATGAATTTTGCGGTGGGTATTTTAGCGGGTGTGTTGGTTGTGATTATGGTTACACTGATTCAAAAAGTATGGCCAAAGTCTAAACCGAGTCAATAAGACCTGCTTCAAGACTTAGACTATATTTAGAATGAACTATCATTCAAAAAATTGAGAAAGGATAAGAATAATGCGTTGGAAAGGTCGTCGAGTTAGTACGAATGTAGAAGACCGCCGTGGTGGCGGTGGAGCAAAAGCGGGCGGTATCAGTATCTTGGGCTTGGTGGTCGCCTTTGTTGCGTGGAAATTTTTTGGGGTCGATCCTCAATCTGCTTATCAGGCAACTAAGCAAGTCACCTCACATGCACAAAGTGCTGAAACCAAAGGTTTAGACAACCCAAGCCCTGAGCAGCAAGAAGCCATTGAGTTTGTGGGTACCGTTTTGGCAGATACTGAAGACACCTGGTCACAAGTGTTTCAGCAGCAATTAAATAGCCAATATATTCCACCTAAACTGGTGTTGTTTACGGGCGTGGTGAATTCGGGTTGTGGTACTGCACAATCTGCCATGGGGCCATTTTATTGCCCTGCCGATCAAAAAGTATATATTGATACTTCATTCTTCCAAGCCATGCGTCAGCAAATGGGGATTGGTGGAGAGCAAAATCAGACTGAACTTAGCCGAAACGATCAGGCTGGTGATTTTGCACAAGCTTACGTGGTGGCACATGAAGTTGGACATCATATTCAAACCATTTTAGGCATTTCTGAACAAGTGCATAAAGCACGTCAGCAAGTCAGTGACGTGCAGGGCAATCAGCTTTCGGTGCGTCAGGAACTGCAAGCGGACTGTTTATCGGGAGTTTGGGCACATCATAACCACCAGCGTACTCAATTCCTTGAACAAGGCGATATTGAAGAAGCGATGGATGCAGCACATAAAATTGGCGATGATTATTTGCAAAAACGTGCACGTGGACAAGTCGTACCAGACAGCTTCACGCATGGTACTAGTGCGCAGCGTGTACAATGGTTCCAAACAGGCTTAAAGTCAGGTTTGATTAACGATTGTGATACCTTTAATGCTGCAATTTGAGTGACTTAAACTTGTATGATTATGATAAAAGGAGTGATTGATTCACTCCTTTTTCTTTTTAACAATTGCAGGAAATCAGGCTGTTTATGAAGCCAAATAGAACGAGTACAAAACCCAGTGATGAATTAGCACGGCAGATTTTATCCGTGGTGTGTCTAATTCCTAAAGGGCATGTAGCGACTTATGTACAAGTGGCGGCATTGGCAGGTTTACCCAAACATGCGCGATTAGTGGGGTATGTCTTAAAGCATTTGTCGGCAGGTCATCAAGTCCCGTGGCATAGAGTGATTAATGCACAAGGCAAAATTAGCCTAAGTAAGTTGAATACTCAGGGAGAGAATATACAAGTATTAAAGCTAATGGCTGAAGAAATAGTTGTGCTTGAAGGTAAAGTAAATTTAAAACAATACCAATGGCGACCTTGAGTCGTTGAAAAAACAAGAGGGAAGAAAGCAAAGCTTAAGCAGACTAAATATTATGTTGTAAGCAAAGTGGTTTAAGAAATTGTTGAAATGAAAAACAGTATAGTTTTAAGTGCATGAAGATGTGAAAAAGAAAGAAAAAGCGAAAAGTTCCCCATTTCCGAAGAAATGAGGAACAAAAAACTTATTGGCGTACCACAAGTACAGGTGTTGTGCCTTCGCTTAAAATGCTTTGAGCAACGCTACCTAAGAATAATTTTTTCAAGCCAGTACGACCATGAGAACCGATCACGATCAGGTCAGCATTTAACTCTTTCGCAGCATTGCTGATTTCACGTGCAATGACTTGACCTTCAAGTAATTTAGTTTCAGCTTCAACACCTTGCTCAGTGAATTTTAGTTTCGCTTCTTCTAAAGTTTTTACGATAGAAGCACGCGCACGTTCAATTAAGTCATTGGTTTGGTTTGCTGTGATGTATTCTGCAGCAATGTATGGGTCAAGAGTAAGTACTTGAACCACAGTAATTTTACTACCAAATGCTTTTGCAAGTTCAGCAGCTTTTGCAACAGCAGCAAAAGAAGTTTCAGAACCGTCCACTGGTACGAGGATGTTTTGGTAAGCCATGAGTGTTTCTCCTTATTGTAATTTCAATACTTTAATAAAATATTCGCTCTGAGTCCTGTCTTATCTTACGCTGAATTTATAGAGAATAAAACCCAGTAATTTCATAAAGATAATTGAGTGCTGTAAGTCCTTATTTCACCTTAATTTAGCATGAAATTATGACGCTGTGCTTGAAATTCAACTAAAGTTTTAGTCCTTATTGTTGTGCTGATTTTTAAAAAATTCCACCAGTTTTTTAACGTCATCTGTCTGCAATTGTTCTCGTATTTGTAGCAGATATTTTTCATCTAAATCATACAGTTTTAGTGCCAGAATGTCGGAAATTTCAGCTGCATTAAAACGGTGTTTAATCACTTTAGCAGGTACGCCCGCCACAATGGCATAAGGTGGTACATCTTGCGTAACCACTGCACCTGTAGCCACAATAGCACCTTCACCCAGTTCAACGCCTTGCATAATCATGGCTCGACTGCCAATCCAGCAACCATCACCAATTTTGGTATCACCTGCAGCAACAAAACTACGGGTATCGAATGGAAAAGCGGAAATCCAGTCACTGCGATGCAATTGATTGCCACCCATCATAATCACACATTCAGCTCCAAAGCAGACAAAATTGCCAATATAGAGCTGATCAATTGGTTTTTCTACTGTAGCGGGTTTGTCGTGCAAATAGCGCACTACACAACGCTCGAAGCCCTGATCCCAATAAGCTGAATAATACGAGTAATTGCCTTTAATATGGATATTCGGATTTTTTACAGTTTTGGAGATAAACTCAAATTCGCACCAGTGTTTGACAGGGGAATTAATCAGCGCTTCAGACATGGTTTTTTCGTATGGGAAGGTGAGGGGATTATAACGAAGATTGCTCAGCACTGCTAAAAAGTGCGAAAGTTTTGCAGTGTAGGGATGTTGTGATTATTTAAACCAATGCCACAAAAACATAAAAATATTTTTGACACTATGGGGAAAGATGAAACCCCAAATGCCAAAAAAGAGTGATGCTGCCAATATGATGTTGATGGGATTGCTCTGTGTATTGATATAGAGTCCCCAAACTGGAATCAAAATAAGTCCTAAAACAGCCCCAGAAAGCGCATAAACAAATGCATGAATGATGCGATTTTCCATCTTATTTTCCTCTATTTTTATCGCAGTATAATCTATAAGCTCGGCTGTATGATTTATAGGCAATAAAAAAAACCCTCAAAGAGGGGCATCGCGTGTAGTCATCTTTATTAAAACTTAAAGATATTCTACATTCACAATTTCATATTCCACTTCGCCTTGCGGAGTGACAATTTTGGCTTCATCGCCTTCATTTTTGCCCAACAAACCGCGTGCAATAGGCGAATTCACTGAAATTTTATTGATTTTAAAATCAGCTTCATCATCACCTACAATTTTGTAGGTTTTTTGCTCTTCGGTGTCTAGGTTTTCAATGGTCACAGTCACACCAAAAACCACACGTCCGTTTTGTTCCAATTCTTTAACATCAATTACTTGGCAAGCGCCTAATTTACCTTCGATGTCTTGGATACGACCTTCGCAGAAACCTTGCTGTTCACGTGCGGCATGGTATTCAGCATTTTCTTTTAAATCGCCATGTTCACGCGCTTCTGCAATCGCTGCAGTAATACGTGGACGTTCAACCGATTTAAGTTGTTGTAATTCTTGCTCTAAAGCGTGTTTACCTTCAGGCGTCATAGGATAACGTTGCATGTTGTCCCTCTTTAAAAATATTGAAGTCTATAAATGAAAAAAGCCCGCCACCCGAAAGGTGACGGGACTTTATTGAAATGTATTAACCTACAGTAAGATCTTGCAGGCGATATACATCCATTGGTAATTTAATCGCTAAGGCTTGGCATACAGCATCTGCGCCATTCAAGGTCGTGGTGTAATACACTTTACCTTGCAATGCAGAACGACGGATTGAGAATGAATCCTGCTGAGCTTGTTTGCCTTCAGAAGTATTGATGATGAGGTGAATCTCACCATTTTTCAAACGGTCTACAATGTGTGGGCGACCTTCAGTCACTTTATTCACACGTTCACACTCAATACCTGCATCGGTGATGACTTTATGCGTACCACCCGTTGCAACAAGTTTGAAGCCAAAATCAGCCAATTGTTTTGCAATACGCGCCACATGCGGTTTATCTGACTCACGTACAGATAAGAATGCATGTTTTACTTCGCCTTCAGTTGGGATTCCTGGTAAGCGATCATTCGAGCCTAACACAGCTTTATAGAATGCTTCACCAAAAGTTTTGCCCACACCCATCACTTCACCTGTAGATTTCATCTCAGGCCCAAGCACAGGGTCTACACCAGGGAACTTGTTGAATGGGAACACAGCTTCTTTCACAGAGAAGTGTTGCGGAATAATTTCTTTAGTAAAGCCTTGTGCTTCTAAAGATTGACCTGCCATACAACGTGCTGCAACTTTAGCCAATGATTCGCCAATACACTTAGAAACGAACGGAACAGTACGTGATGCACGTGGGTTCACTTCCAAGATATAAACGTCATTGCCTTTCACTGCAAACTGTACGTTCATTAGACCAATAACGCCCAACTCTTTTGCCATTGCAACAGTTTGACGACGCATTTCGTCCTGTACTTCATCTGACAATGAATAAGGTGGAATTGAACATGCTGAGTCGCCAGAGTGAATACCTGCTTGTTCGATGTGCTGCATAATACCGCCAATAACCACATCTTTACCGTCAGATACGCAGTCTACGTCAACTTCAATCGCATCATCCAAGAAACGGTCTAACAGTACAGGTGCATCGTTAGATGCTTGAACTGCATCACGCAAGTAGCGTTTCAATTCTTCTTCGTTATACACGATTTCCATTGCACGACCACCCAATACATAAGATGGACGAACAACGAGCGGGTAACCCACTTTCGCTGCTTCTGCGATACCTTCTTCAGCAGATTTTACAATGCTGTTGTTAGGCTGACGCAATTGCAGACGTTGAATCATTTGCTGGAAACGCTCACGGTCTTCTGCACGGTCAATTGCATCTGGTGATGTACCAATAATTGGCGCACCTGCCTCTTCTAAAGCGCGTGCCAATTTCAATGGAGTTTGACCACCGTACTGTACGATAATGCCTTTTGGCTTTTCTGTACGTACGATTTCAAGTACATCTTCCAAAGTAATTGGTTCAAAGTACAAACGGTCTGAAGTGTCGTAATCGGTAGATACGGTTTCAGGGTTACAGTTCACCATGATGGTCTCAAAACCATCTTCACGCATAGCAAGGGCTGCGTGTACACAGCAGTAATCGAATTCGATACCTTGACCAATACGGTTTGGACCGCCACCAATGACCATGATTTTGTCTTTGGTAGATGGATTTGATTCACACTCTTCATCGTAAGTTGAATACATGTAAGCAGTGTCAGATTCAAACTCTGCAGCACAGGTATCTACACGTTTGTAAACAGGATATACACCCATGTTCCAACGTTGTTTACGGAATTGCTTTTGTGAAATGCCCATCAAGTTGGCAATACGTAAGTCAGATAAACCTTTGCGTTTAAATGAACGTACATTTTCAGCAGTTAAGTCACCAAAACCTAAAGATTTGATTTGTTCTTCAGTTTTAACAATGTCTTCAATCTGAACGAGGAACCATTTGTCAATTTTGGTCGCTTGGAATACGTCTTCTACAGAGAAGCCATGACGGAAAGCGTCTGCCACGTACCAAATACGCTCTGGGCCAGGAACTTTGAGTTCAACCAAAATTTTGTCACGTGCGCCTTCAGCACCCACTTCAATTTGTTCGTCAAAACCGCAAGAACCAGTTTCCAAACCACGAAGCGCTTTGTTGATCGACTCTTGGAAGTTACGGCCAATTGCCATCACTTCACCTACAGATTTCATCTGTGTGGTTAAAGTCGCATCTGCTTGCGGGAACTTTTCAAAGTTGAAACGTGGAACTTTAGTGACAACGTAGTCAATTGATGGTTCAAATGCCGCAGGAGTGGTACCGCCTGTGATGTCATTTTTCAGTTCATCAAGGGTATAACCCACAGCCAATTTCGCTGCAACTTTTGCAATTGGGAAACCAGTGGCTTTAGATGCAAGTGCAGATGAACGAGATACACGTGGATTCATCTCAATCACAACCATACGACCAGTATTCGGGCAAATACCGAACTGAACGTTAGAACCACCTGTTTCTACACCAATTTCACGCAGTACTGCTAAAGATGCATTACGCATCAATTGGTATTCTTTGTCCGTCAAAGTTTGCGCAGGAGCAACGGTGATTGAGTCACCAGTGTGCACGCCCATTGGGTCAAAGTTTTCGATTGAACATACGATGATACAGTTGTCGTTTTTATCACGTACAACTTCCATCTCATATTCTTTCCAACCAATAAGTGATTCATCAATCAATAATTGTTTGGTTGGAGAAAGATCGAAACCGCGTTCACAGATTTCAAGGAATTCTTCTTTGTTATATGCGATACCGCCACCAGAACCACCCATGGTGAATGATGGACGAATAATCACAGGGAAGCCAAAGCGAGATTGAATCTCAAGTGCTTCTTCCATAGATTCAGCAATTGCTGCTTTTGGACACTCAAGACCAATTTTGCGCATTGCTTCATCAAACAATTTACGGTCTTCGGCTTTTTCAATCGCGTCTTTGGTTGCACCAATTAATTCAACATTGTATTTGGCTAAAATACCGTTGGCATCTAATGCAAGCGCACAGTTCAATGCAGTTTGACCACCCATGGTCGGAAGTACTGCATCTGGACGTTCTTTTTCAATGATTGCTGCAACAGTCTGCCAAGTGATTGGCTCGATATAAGTTGCATCTGCCATTGCAGGGTCAGTCATGATGGTCGCAGGGTTCGAGTTTACCAAAATAACGCGGTAACCTTCTTCACGCAGCGCTTTACATGCTTGAGCACCAGAATAGTCAAACTCACAAGCCTGACCAATAACAATAGGACCAGCACCAATAATTAAGATGCTTTTAATATCCGTACGTTTAGGCATTATTTCGCTCCTTAATTACTTCTTAGCGGCTTCAATAAGTTCGATGAAATGATCGAACAAGAGTGCGCAGTCATGTGGACCTGAACTTGCTTCTGGGTGACCTTGGAAGCTAAATGCAGGCTTGTCTGTACGATGAATACCTTGGTTTGTGCCATCGAACAATGAACGATGCGTTGAACATACATTGCTTGGTAAGGTGCTTTCATCTACCGCGAAGCCGTGGTTCTGAGAAGTAATCATCACTGTACCAGTTTCTAAGTTCTGTACAGGATGGTTTGCGCCGTGGTGACCGTGCGGCATTTTCATTGTTTTTGCACCTGATGCAAGTGCAAGAATTTGGTGACCTAAACAGATACCAAATACAGGAGTATTCGTGGTTTCTACAATTGTTTTTACAGCTTCAATTGCGTAGTCACATGCAGCAGGATCGCCAGGGCCATTTGACAAGAAAATGCCATCTGGGTTTAACGCAAGGACTTTTTCAGCAGGGGTTTGTGCAGGAACAACGGTTAATTTGCAACCGCGGTCTGCGAGCATACGCAGGATGTTGGTTTTGACACCGTAATCGTATGCAACCACATGATATTTAAGTTCAGGTTGAGTAAAGCCTTTGCCAAGTTCCCATGAACCTTCAGTCCATTCAAAACCTTCAGGGTCGCAGCATACTTTTGCAAGATCTAAGCCGTTTAAGCCGCCAAATGCACGTGCTTTTGCAATTGCTTCTTCTTCAGTGATATTTTCACCAGCAAGAATACAACCGTTTTGCGCACCTTTGGAACGTAAAATACGGGTCAATTTACGGGTATCAATATCGGCAATTGCAACAACATTGTGTTGTTGTAAGTATTCGCCTAAAGATTGAGTAGAACGGAAGTTACTGTGTAATAAAGGCAAATCACGGATAATTAAACCGTTTGCCCATACTTTATGAATTCGACCTGACTCAACATCTTCATCATTGCAACCAGTGTTCCCAATATGTGGGTAAGTTAAAGTCACAAGTTGTTGTGCATAACTCGGGTCGGTCAAAATTTCTTGATAGCCAGTCATGGCAGTGTTAAAAACGACTTCACCAGTCGTGC
The DNA here is from genome assembly GCF_013390985.1 of Acinetobacter sp. Swhac1. Taxonomy (NCBI): domain Bacteria; kingdom Pseudomonadati; phylum Pseudomonadota; class Gammaproteobacteria; order Moraxellales; family Moraxellaceae; genus Acinetobacter; species Acinetobacter sp. Swhac1. The sequence continues at coordinate 46,588 of NZ_JACASN010000005.1, forward strand.
TTCCCGTTGCACCGATAGACGTACCTTTAAAGATTGTACCGTCGGCGAGGGCTAAAATGGCGGGGGTGCTCAAACCAAAGCTCCTGAACTAAAACCACAAAAATAGGGCTGTAAAAAAGCGAGTAGACGAAAAAAAAGGAAGGTCAATATTTAAACCTACCCTCCTATGTCTGCTCGCTTGAACTTAACATTGCATTATACGCATGAACTCGCCAAAAGTCCATTGTGAATCTAACGAATATGTAAGATAAAAGACTTGCTTTTTTTGCTAGGTTTATGTTTTAGCGTGTAGTCCAAATGTAAGCAATCTACGATTGTTAGACAATCCAAAACCCATTTGAGTCTAAATTGCCTTATGCTTAATTTATAAACAACAACGACCTTGGGTAAAAGCGAATGACTGAACAAGATAAATCAGCCACTGAACCACAAAACAGTGCAATCAAAGCAGTAAGTGAAGGCGCTGAAAGGCTTGAAAAAGTAACGCATGATGCCAAAGAGCAGGTGCTTGATGTAGTTGCGGAAACGCAAGAAAAACTTCAAGCCGAAGCAAAACAACTCAATGCCAGCGTGCAAGAGCAATTGGGTCAGTTAAAGCAAGATGTGTTGCAAAAAATTGAAGCTTTAAAAGCACAATTTGGCAGTTCACCTAAAGATTTGGGCGAATTAAAAGACTTTGTAAAAACTGAATTTAGCGCAATTATTGAAGATCTTTCTAAACTTGGTAAAGAGTTGAAAGAAGATGTCAGCAGCATTTCAGTAAAACACAAAGATCAATTGGCTGAAACTTTTAAGCGTTCTAAAGAGCACACACTAGAAGCGTGGAAAAAAGTAAATCCATCAAAAACTGAAACTAATGATGAAACTGATCAAGCATAATCCAGTTTAATCTGTTGCTGATTCAGCCATAAAAAAAAGTGAGGTCATGCGCCTCACTTTTTTATTTAAATTTCTTGCTCAAACCAAAAACTAGTTGTTTCAATCTAAACTACTATTAATCACAGTTAGAACTGATGTAGCCAATCGCGCTTATTGTGAAAATCGGCGGCAGGGCTGCTGTGTTGCATGGCATAAAATTGCTCGCCTTGACTGGTTTTTAATACAGCTGTGAGCCCAATAAACAAATCTGTCCATTTCAGTTTATGTTTCAGCATAAATTCGGTTAAATCCAAACTGACATTTAAACCGTAATGCGTACGTTTTAGCTGATTCAACTCAATATCATAAGCGGCCACAGGTGGCATTTGCTCAGGATAACGATATTCTTCAAAGGCATAGGCTTGCCAAGCTTGAGAAGGGGAGAGATTGATTTCACGATAAAAATCTTCGCCCTGAACGCCAATGAAAATTTCAAAGCAGGTCTGTTCCCACAAAAAGTCATGACGTGGATGTGAAGTCACCAATGCAGGCCATTCGACCCACTGATTCGGATCACGCAGCCAATAACCTACATTTAAGCTAAACGGACTTTGTTGTTCAATTGCACCGACCAAAGAAATCGCTTGAAACTGACGATCAAAGGCGCTGAGTTCGTAACTTGCCATATAAGCTTAGTTAGACAAATGAGCGTGACGAACTAAATTTGACAACTTGGCATTTTGTTTTGCTGCTTTTTTATAAAGCAAAGCAATTTTACCAATTGTTTGTACCACTTCAGAACCTGTTGCTGCAGCAATTTCAGTAATTACAGCTGCACGTACTTCACGGTCTTCACCACCAATTTTAACTTTAATCAATTCGTGATCGTTTAAAGCACGGTTGGTTTCTTCAATTACATTTTCAGTCAAACCTTGACCGCCAACCATCACTACAGGGTTAAGTGCATGACCAATTTGACGTAAACGCTTGCGTTCCTGAATAGAGAGAGCCGCCATAAAGATAACCTAATTTTAAAAACGGCTTAGTATAACAAAAGCCAATTTGAAACGCTGTAAATTCTATGCAAATAATCCGCGAACATGCAGCAGTGCAAAAATATCAAAATAGAACATTTGCTTAGGTTTATCCATCTGTGATGAGTGTGGTTTTTTATGCCACAGTACAGAAATAAGCGATGGATTTAATAGAAAAAACTTGTCAGTTATTGGCATTTAGATACAGATGTCTACTGCAAGCTTGCTAATTTTCACGTACAATCGCAATTTAGATGGCTATTCGTTACTAAGAGAGTTATGGCAACACGCATTACCAACCAAAAGTTATCCAAAAGTAGTCGTGCGTGGATGAGAGAGCACCTAGATGATCCCTTTGTGAAAAGAGCGCAAAAAGAAGGGTATCGTGCACGTGCTGCATACAAACTACTTGAGATTCAAGAAAAATATAAACTGATTAAACCGGGCATGACGGTGGTGGACTTAGGTGCAGCACCAGGTAGTTGGTCGCAAATCGCAGGGAAACTTGTCGGCGACAAAGGTTTGGTGATCGCTTCCGATATTTTGGAAATGGACGCATTACCAGATGTGACCTTTTTACAAGGTGACTTCCGCGAAGAAGAAGTGTTCGAAAAATTGTTAAATATTTTAAACGGACGCACGGTAGACGTTGTAATTTCCGATATGGCCCCCAATACATCAGGTAATAAAGCTGTAGATCAACCGCGTCAAATTTACTTATGTGAGTTGGCTCTCGATTTTGCCAATCGCGTATTGGGACCTAATGGTCAGTTTGTGGTCAAAGTGTTCCAAGGTTCGGGATTTGACGAATTTCGTAAACAGGTCGTGGACAGTTTTGATGTGTTAAAGACAGCAAAACCCGCTGCTTCACGCGCGCGTTCCAAAGAAGTATTCCTTATTGGACAAGGACGTAAAAAAGCGTCTAAATAAAGTTTACTTGCCAAGCCGTTAAAAATTGTGCATTTTGTACGTTTTTAATGAATTGTCTAGCTGATCTTCAGCTTTTTGAATGAAAGGTCACCCAGTAACGGGCATGATCAAATTAGATTGATATGGGAATAAAGCTTTGAGCGATCTCTTCAAGAATGCCGTATTGTGGCTGATTATACTTGGTGTGCTGATTCTAATTTTCAGCAACATCAATAACAGTGAAAAGCCAACTGCAATGAACTATTCAGAGTTCGTTACAGCGGTGAATGCTGGTCAAATTAAGCAAGTCACAATTGATGGCGAAAGAATTAGTGGCGAAAAAGTCAACGGCTCGTCCTTTGAAAGCATTCGTCCAGCAGTTCAAGATCCTGAACTGATGCCGAATCTGATTAAAAACAACGTTGTTGTTGAAGGTACTGCACCTCAACGTCAAGGTTTGTTAATGCAACTATTGATCGCAAGTTTCCCTGTACTTTTAATCATTTTGTTATTCATGTTCTTTATGCGCAACATGGGTGGCGGTGCAGGTGGTAAAAACGGCCCGATGAGCTTTGGTAAATCTAAAGCTAAAATGTTGTCTGAAGACCAAATTAAAGTCACATTTGCAGATGTTGCGGGTTGTGACGAAGCAAAACAAGAAGTAGTTGAAATTGTAGATTTCTTAAAAGACCCTGCTAAATTCAAGCGTTTAGGTGCAACTATTCCTAAAGGTGTGTTGATGGTAGGTCCACCGGGTACAGGTAAAACCTTATTGGCCAAAGCCATTGCAGGCGAAGCCAAAGTTCCATTCTTCAGCATTTCTGGTTCTGACTTCGTTGAAATGTTCGTGGGTGTAGGTGCTTCTCGTGTTCGTGATATGTTTGAGCAAGCTAAACGCCATGCACCATGTATCATCTTTATTGATGAGATTGATGCGGTAGGTCGTCACCGTGGTTCAGGTACAGGTGGTGGTCACGATGAACGTGAGCAAACACTTAACCAAATGCTTGTTGAAATGGATGGTTTTGAAGGCAATGAAGGCATTATTGTTATCGCTGCGACAAACCGTGCCGATGTACTGGATAAAGCTTTATTGCGTCCAGGTCGTTTTGACCGTCAAGTAATGGTTGGCTTGCCAGACATTAAAGGTCGTGAGCAAATTCTGAATGTTCACTTGAAAAAACTGCCTTCAGTTACAGGTGTAGATGTCAAAGTCTTGGCACGTGGTACACCAGGCTTCTCTGGTGCGCAATTGGCGAACCTTGTGAATGAAGCTGCATTGTTTGCTGCCCGTCGTAATAAAAACACGGTGGATATGCACGACTTTGAAGATGCTAAAGACAAGTTGTATATGGGCCCTGAACGCAAGTCGATGGTACTGCGTGAAGAAGAGCGCCGTGCAACTGCTTATCATGAAGCAGGCCATGCGATTGTCGCTGAAATGCTGCCAGGTACAGACCCTGTGCATAAAGTGACGATTATGCCGCGTGGTTGGGCATTGGGTGTGACATGGCAATTGCCTGAACATGACCAAACTAGCCATTATAAAGACAAAATGCTGAACGACTTGTCTATCTTGTTTGGTGGTCGTATTGCAGAAGAAGTCTTTATTAATCAAATGTCGACAGGTGCATCGAATGACTTTGAGCGTGCGACTAAATTAGCACGTGCGATGGTGACCAAATACGGTATGTCTGACAAGTTAGGCGTAATGGTCTATGAAGACGATACACAACAATCATTCATGGGTAGTTTAGGCAGCCGTACGATTTCTGAAGCCACCCAGCAACAAGTGGATGCTGAAGTTCGTCGTATTATTGATGAGCAATATAAAGTTGCCCGCGATATTTTGGAAAATAACCAAGACATTGCCCACGCAATGGTAAAAGCATTGTTGGAATGGGAAACCATTGATCGTGACCAAATCCGTGACATTATGGAAGGTCGTGAGCCACAGCCACCGAAGGTGTATATTGCAGACAATCCTGTGATTGATGTAACACCAACCGATGGTCCAAGCACACCGCCACCATTACCAGCGAGCTAATCAGCTCACATGATGTTAAAAAAGAGTCTTTGTATAAAGGCTCTTTTTTTTTGTTCGTGTGGTTTATGTGCAGTTGTGACCGGAATATTGAGGTCTGTTGACGCTCATCGAAAAGAATTCCACATCTTTAAAATTAGCCATGTTAAAATAAGCTTTTCAAATTGAAAGGAAGACCAGCATGCAGCTAATGCCATTACCCAAACGTGTATTGCAATGTGGACGTTTGCGTTTAGATTTATCTCAGCCGCATGTGATGGGAATTCTAAATGTGACACCAGACTCGTTTAGTGATGGTGGGCGACATAATGAAAAAGATGCTGCTGTGGCGCGTGCTTTGGAAATGATAACCGAAGGTGCAACGGTGATTGATATTGGCGGAGAGTCAACACGTCCGGGAGCCAGCCCTGTGAGTGTAGAAGAAGAAATTCGTCGTGTGGTACCTGTGGTAGAAGCCTTATCTGCTTATGATGTGGTGCTTTCGATTGATACGTCACAGCCTGAAGTGATTCGTGCTGCCGTAGCTGCGGGGGCGCATATCTGGAATGATGTACGTGCGCTGACCCGTCCAAATGCGTTGCAAACAGCTGCTGAGTTAAATATCCCCGTGATTATTATGCACATGCGTGGTGAACCGACCACCATGAACAATTTAGATCAATATGATGATGTCACTGCAGATGTGATTGCAGAATTGCAGCAACGTGTCGCTGATGCTTTGGCGGTAGGGGTCAAGCCTGAAAATATCATGATTGATCCAGGTTTTGGTTTGCCGAAAAATGCACAACAGAATCTGAAATTGTTAAATGAGTTGCATCAACTGAATGGTATGGGGTATCCAATTTTATCGGCATTGTCCCGTAAAAGCTTTATTGGTGAAGCTTTGGGTGGGGCAGAGCCAACACAGCGTGCAGTTGGTTCTGTAGCGGCACATTTACTCAGTATTCAGCAAGGTGCATGTATTGTGCGTGCGCATGATGTTAAGGCTATGTCTGACGCCATTAAAGTCTGGCAAGCAATGCAGTTGGCAAATTAATTGCAGTTTATAGATTTAGGGCGAAGCTAGAATTAAAGCCTTGCTTATGCTATATAGGCACGCTTGAATCTCTGTATTTTTGAGTGCTTGTATGTTTGCAGATTTACTTCTCCCGATGTTTGATGATGAGTTTTATCCTGATATTTTAGTTGCTGAGTTAAAACAACTGATTCAACAGTTTGCAAAACACGTGTCTAAATCCAATTTATCTGAAACCGATATTTATCATTTTGCAGATCAGACCGTGCAAGCCATTAATAAAATGAAACCACAATTTGAAGATCTGGATTCAGATTTGGACGATACCGCAGCAGATTATATTGCTGAGGCGATGATGATGGTGCTGCAAGATCAAGGCTATTTCGAGATTGAAATGGAAGAATTGATTGCAACGAGAGAGTGGTGATAGGTCACTCTCTTTCAGCTTTAATTTATGGGTGATTCAATAAATCATCTAAAACATCATCCAAATGGCAACTTTGCTGTGTATGTAGTTCTGCAATTTCCCGAACATTCAACGTATATAGCCCATTATGTTCATTCGGCTGTGCAATTAAATTGACCCAAAACTTTGTATTTTGTTGCAGCAAAGTTTTGAGTTGCTTTTCTTCTTCAGGATTTTGGAAATTTAATAAATATAAATTGTTGCCTAAGCTGCAACGACGTAATTGTAATTCTTGATTTTTATATTGCAATGTTCCTGCAAAAACATCATAAAATTCTGCATCAGTTTCAATTGGGTTTACGGATTCGGTTGCTGACTCAAGGCTGGGATTTTGTGCATGGCTTGCAAAACTGAGCAAGCAGCATAAACAGATCACCCATTTGAAAGAGAAGATAAAGCGTTGTAGAGACATTTCAAATCATCGGCACATAAGTGTTATCGTTTTCAATATTATATTTTTTAGGCATAAAAAAACCAGCTTAATGCTGGAGTTCTTTATTTGCACCATTTGAATGATTTGATTCATTAAAATGGTGCCCGAGGCCAGACTCGAACTGGCACGCTTTGAGGGCGGGGGATTTTAAATCCCCTGTGTCTACCGATTTCACCACTCGGGCATGTGCGCAATAATAGAGGACGAAATAAATCTTGGCAAGTAAATTTATTTACAATTGCTTTCTTTTCAATCAATTCAACTTATTAGCTTGAAAAAAGTTCGGTTTGCAGTATATTTCTGCTGTTTGTCATCAATATTTCATGAATTTGAGATCAAAGCGAAATCATAAATTTCTATGTTGAGCGCTCAAGAAAAATAAAAGGAATATTCATGAACATTCGCTTAACTCGCCGAGAGCTGATTCAAAAAAGTTTGGCTGGTTTTGGGGCGTTGTCATTGCCAGTCGCATTAACTGCATGTGGTGATGACAATGAAAATACAGCAGAAAATGCATTAAAGGTGCAGTTTTTGCATGGTGTCGCCAGTGGTGATCCGCTGCATGATCGTATCATTTTATGGACACGTGTAACGCCAAGTGACATGGCAGCATGCATTGAAGTGGTTTGGGAAATTGCCAGCGATGAGGCGTTTAAGCAATTGGTAAATACTGGCAAAGTACAAACCAGCGCAGCGCAAGATTTTACTGTTAAAGTGGACGCAGATCGTTTACAGGCAGGGACTAAATATTATTACCGTTTCCGCTTTGGTAATACGGTTTCTGCTATAGGACAGACCAAAACCTTGCCACAACGCAGCGATCAAGTGAAATTTGCGGTCTGTTCTTGCTCGAACTATCCCGCAGGTTATTTTCATGTGTATAAAGAAATGGCACAGGAAAACAATCTGGATGTGATTATTCACTTGGGTGATTATATTTATGAATATGGACAAGGTGGCTACGCGACTGACGATGCAAAACAGTTAGGACGTACCTTTGCTGCAGACAATGATAAAGAAATTATCAAGTTAGATGATTATCGTAAACGTTATGCTTTATATCGTACCGATGCTGATTTGCAGACTGCTCACCAACGCCATCCATTTATTGTCATTTGGGATGACCATGAACTCAGTAATGATACTTGGGAAGCGGGTGCAGATAATCATCAAGAAGGTGAAGGCAGCTTTATAGAACGTAAAATTGCGGCATTACAGGCTTATTTCGAGTGGATGCCAATTCGTCCAGTTGCAGAAAATGATCATTTGAATATTTATCGCCAGTTTGATTTTGGTGGTTTGGTGAATCTGATGATGCTGGATACGCGTATTTTGGCGCGTCATAAGCAATTAGATTATGCTAACTATATGACGGCAGAAGGTATTGATGCTGCTAAATTTCAGGCAGATTTATTTAGTGATCAACGCACATTGATGGGTGGAGTTCAACGAGAATGGTTGCAAAAGCAGTTGGGGCAGTCTAGGGCTACTTGGAATGTTTTGGCTCAACAAGTGTTGATGGCGAAAATACTGATTCCACAAGAACTGTTATTGCCTTTAGCGAAAATCACCAATGGTGATCAGCAACCTGAAACACTTGCACAAATGAAGCAGAAAATTACAGAATTGGTCACGCTGAAATTGCGTTTAAAAGCGAATGATCCAACTTTGACAGCAGTAGATAAGGCACGTTTGTATGCGGTTGCACCTTATAACCTCGATGCTTGGGATGGTTATGCCTACGAGCGAGAAGTTGTGTATGGGACATTGCAGCAACTTGGGAAAAAAACAGTGGTGTTGGCAGGTGATACTCACAATGCTTGGGCTGCAACCTTGCATACACATGAAACAAATCATGAGGTTGGGTTGGAATTCGCGACCAGCTCGGTATCATCGCCCGGAATTGAGTATTACTTAAATGTGCCTGCAGACGAAATGGCAGCGTTGGAATATGCCTTTCAAGAACTGATTGATGAACTGGATTATTGCAACTTAAATCAACGTGGTTATTTAACGGTGACTTTTGATCGTGCGCAAGTGGTTGCAGATTGGAAGTTTATAGATACGGTTAAGGCACGTGAATACAAACTCGATGATACGCGTGGTCATCAACAGAAGTATGGTGTAGACTTAAAACCAATCATTGATGTCGCTAAAACTGCTTAAAATCAGTCTGATACTTACAGAAAACCGAGCCTAAGTTGCTCGGTTTTTTGATAATCTTTCTGATGTTTGGCGTGATGTTTTAATCGAGTTTATCTTGAATATAACTATCTAAATCTATGTACTTAATCCTTTTACATAAATTGTGTTCAGCCTGCATCAGTTGTTGATGTAACTGAATTGCATGTTGATATTGCTGATTCAATTGGGCAAAACGAGGGCTATTTTTATTGGAAAAATACATCCGATATTGAATTTTAGCAGCTTGACGATATGACCAATACGCAGCACGGCGAAATTGCGTTAAGCAATATTTTTGTTCAAGGCTTATATGGTCACGGAACATATTCTCTTTATAGAAACGTACAAAACCAAAACTGATGCAGAAAAAGAATAAAATCCCTTGCAGAATTGCACTCTGAAAATAGGCGAAATTTACCGCTTGTAGCAGAATCAATACTGCTATTTTTATGGTGGCATGTTGCTGTAGTTGATACCACGATGCCGAACTGTGTTTAATTTGATACAACACATAAGGTAGAAGCAGCATAAAACCTAACATGATGGCTAAAATCGCCAATGCCTTGGCTTGAAAGGCATCGTACTGCGGTGCAAAGTTTTGAATCCCGTGCGCCAGACTGATTGAAATAGGAATAAAAATCAGGCAGGCCAAGACCCATGGAATCATTTCTTTCCAATCATCCAGCATGCCTTTGCTTTGAATAAAACCATAAAACAAAATATTTCTTTTAAATGCAGCAGGGTATTGTTGTTGCAATTGCTGCAAATCAAGAAGCGCTTGTTTAGGGTTCATAGAGGCATCATTGAATATTGAATAAAGAGGGGAAAACCTAAAATTTAGGCATAAAAAAACCAGCTTAATGCTGGGTTCTTTATTTGCACCATTTTAATCTATTTTAAAATGGTGCCCGAGGCCAGACTCGAACTGGCACGCTTTGAGGGCGGGGGATTTTAAATCCCCTGTGTCTACCGATTTCACCACTCGGGCATAGTTTTACAAGATTGGAGGCGGAGGTCGGAATCGAACCGGCGTCCACGGAGTTGCAGTCCGCTGCATGACCACTCTGCCACCCCGCCGCGTCTTGTGATGCGTATATTAGCAAGCTCTGAAAAAAAAACAATACTATTAAATGAGCAGATGCACATTAATTCGACATATAGAATAAAATAGTCTAAATAATCATGTATTATTTGCAAAATTGATTCATATCAACATTTGGAGATGTGCCGTGGCATTAATTTTAGACGGTCGTGCATTGGCAAAACAAATTGAAGCTGATCTGTTAACACGTGTAGAAGCGTTAAAAGCAAAATCAGGTCGTACCCCAATTCTAGCGACTATTTTGGTCGGTGATGACGGTGCATCTGCAACTTATGTACGCATGAAGGGCAATGCTTGCCGTCGTGTGGGCATGGATTCTTTAAAAGTAGAATTGCCAACAGAAACCACCACAGAACAATTATTGGCAGAAATTGAAAAATTGAATGCCAATCCTGATGTGCATGGTATTTTGTTGCAACACCCAGTTCCTGCGCAAATTGATGAGCGTGCTTGTTTTGATGCGATTTCACTTGCAAAAGACGTAGATGGTGTGACCTGTTTAGGTTATGGTCGTATGGCAATGGGCGAAGCTGCATATGGTTCTGCAACACCTGCAGGCATTATGACCATTCTTAAAGAAAACAACATTGAAATTGCAGGCAAACATGCCGTTGTTGTGGGGCGTTCGGCAATTTTAGGTAAACCAATGGCTGCGATGCTTCTTGAAGCCAATGCCACAGTGACCATTTGCCATTCACGTACCCAAGATCTTGCAAGTTTTGTGAAACAAGCGGACATTATTGTGGGTGCGGTTGGTAAAGCTGAATTGATTCAAAAAGACTGGATCAAACCAGGCGCTGTGGTTGTTGATGCAGGCTTCCATCCACGTGATGGCGGTGGTGTTGGTGATATCCAATTGCAAGGCATTGAAGAGATTGCTTCTGCATATACGCCTGTACCAGGTGGCGTTGGCCCAATGACCATTACAACTTTGATTCGTCAAACGGTTGAAGCGGCTGAGAAAGCGTTAGGTTGATGAAGACCTCTCCCTAACCCTCTCTTGCGCTTCAATTTAAAAGCAGTGCTTTAAATTTTGCTCAGGAGAGGGGAAATTCATTGTGAAAATAATGGATGCTCCTTCTCTTGCGCCGTATACGGCTCAGGGAGAAGGCTGGGATGAGGGCTTAAAAATTCTCTCCCTAACTCTCCTAAAAAAGAGTGGGGAATTCATTGTAAAAATAATGAATGCTCCCTCTCCTTTAAAAAAGCAGGGGGAACTTTTTAAATTAGAACGAATAAAAATCCAATGAGCTGTACCTTTCAATTTCCTAAAGCCCCTGAACATCTTTTAGATGCTTTACATGATGTAATTCCAAATTGTGAATTACTGGCACAGCAATTGCCTGAAACGCCTATTTCACTTTGGCTTATTCCACCAGTATTTCCTACCGACAAGCTAGATGATGAAGTGATTCGTCGTATTTGGAATGATACGCCGTACTGGATTTTCTGTTGGGCTTCAGGACTTGCAATGGCGCAATGGTTATTGGCAGAACCGCAGCAAGTAAAAAATAAAGTCGTTTTAGACTTTGGTGCAGGTTCGGGCGTGGTGGCGATTGCTGCAAAAATGGCAGGTGCCAAACGGGTAATTTGTTGTGATATTGACCCCATTAGTCTTGCAGCCTGTCGAGCCAATGCTGAATTGAATGATGTGGTGCTTGAATATTTAGATGATCTATACAAAGCAGAACAAGTGGATGTATTGTTGGCTGCCGATGTACTTTATGATCAATGCAATCGCTTTTTTTTAGATGAGTTCTTAAAGTTCGCCCCAGAAGTTTGGGTGGCAGACAGCCGAGTGAAAAACTTTAGTCATCCACAATATATAAAAATAGATGAACGCAGCGCGACCACATGGCCAGATTTGGATGAAGCCAAAGAGTTCCGTAATGTGAGTTTTTATAAGACGCGATAACTCATCACGTCTTATAGGAAGCCAGTTTTGTGGCGCGAATTAGTTGCAGCTATAACGCACAATGCGCAGTGTGCTTGGGCGAGCATCTAAGGCCTGACGTGTAGCATAGTTTTCACTGCTATGTAGCTCAGGTGTGTTCGATAAGCCAATAGAGGTGCGGCTTTGCCCAAGTTGGCGACCATACGGGTCTTGTTGGTTGGCTGCAGGATTCACCACTTCATTAATACTTAAAATCCGCAATTGATAAGTTTTATGCGCACCAAGTTCTTTTTGGCAGGCACGCTGTAATTTACTTTCATCGCGCTGTTGGTTTTGACGTCCTGCAAGCGTATAAGCCAATACGGCAGTGCGATCAGTTTTGCTTTCGACTTTATAGCCAACAAAACTATTCTCGTTTTGCTCAGGCAAACTTTGACAAGCGGATAAACCTAACCCAAGTCCCGTCATAGCCAAAATAATCATTGTATTCTTCATGGTTTTATTCATGATCATGTCCCATGTTTTGAAGTCATTAATTCTTGTTTGAAGTATGCCATAGCTGAGAGGACAAAGCATGGCTTTGTTGGCGGTGTAGCAGGCTGTCTATATTTGAGCTGATAAGCGTGTGCTTGTGATGTCATGTTTTTACCTTGAATCTTCGTATTATTTAGTATTTACACATCAGGTGGGGATGTTGAAGCTGGAATGTTGATGTTTTTAGCAACTAAAATATTAGGGCAATAAAAAAGGTCACCGAAGTGACCTTTTCTTAGCAATCAGCGTTGAATTACGCAGATTTAACCGCTTCAAGTAAAGCAGCTTGACGTGCTTTCAATGCAGCAGGTAGGCGCTCACCAAGTTTGTTGAATAACTCAGTGTGGCTTTCTAACTCTTTGATCCATTGTTCTTTGTCTTGCGCTGTTACAGTTTCAAATTGCTCTTTAGAGAAATCTAAACCAGTCCAGTTCAATTGCTCATACGTTGGAACAAAACCAATTGGAGTTTCAACAGCTTCTGCACGACCTTCGCAACGATCAATGATCCACTCAAGTACACGCATGTTTTGACCAAAACCAGGCCATACGAAGTTGCCTTCTGCATCACGACGGAACCAGTTTACGTTGTAAATACCTGGTAATTTGTTGCCTGCAGCTTTTGCTTTTTCGCCAACTTTCTCACCCATTTCTAACCAGTGAGAGAAGTAGTCTGCCATGTTGTAACCAGCAAATGGAAGCATTGCAAATGGGTCGCGGCGTACAATACCTTGTTGACCAACGGCTGCTGCAGTAGTTTCAGAACCCATAGTTGCAGCTTTATATACGCCATCTACCCAGTCAAATGCTTCTGAAATTAGAGGCACTGTGTCTGCACGACGACCACCGAAGATGAACGCTGAAATTGGAACACCTGCTGGATTTTCCCAGTCAGCATCGATAGAAGGGCATTGACCTGCTGCAACAGTGAAGCGCGCATTTGGATGAGCTGCTTTTTCTGCGCCAGTGTGTGGTTGACCTTTCCAGTTGGTTAGGTTTGCAGGAACTTCTTTAGATAGACCTTCCCACCATACTTCGCCGTTGTCAGTCACAGCAACGTTGGTATAAATCACGTCTTTGTGCAGAGTTGCCATACAGTTCGGGTTAGTCTTGGTGTTTGTACCAGGAGCAACACCGAAGAAACCAGCTTCTGGGTTAATTGCATATAAGCGACCATCTTCACCTGGTTTGATCCAAGCAATATCGTCACCTACAGTTTCAATTTTCCAGCCTTCGTAACCTGCAGGTGGAATTAACATCGCAAAGTTGGTTTTACCACATGCAGAAGGGAATGCTGCAGCGATGTAGTGTTTTTCGCCTTGTGGATTGGTCACGCCTAAAATAAGCATGTGTTCTGCTAACCAGCCTTGTTCACGGCCCATTGCAGAAGCAATACGAAGCGCTAAGCATTTTTTACCCAATAATGCGTTACCGCCGTAACCAGAACCATACGACCAGATTTCACGAGTTTCTGGATAATGTACAATGTATTTTTCTTTGTTACATGGCCAAGCAACGTCTTTTTCGCCTTCAGCCAATGGTGCGCCCACAGTGTGTACGCAAGGAACAAATTCGCCATCTGTGCCCAATACGTCATAAACAGCTTTACCCATACGAGCCATTTTAGACATGCTGACAGCAACATAAGGAGAGTCAGTTAATTCAATACCGATGTGAGCAATGTGGCTACCTAATGGGCCCATAGAGAATGGAACCACATACATGGTACGACCAGCCATTGAACCGTCGAATAAACCGTTTAATTTAGCGCGCATTTCAGCTGGCGCTTCCCAGTTGTTCGTCGCACCAGCATCTTCTTTGTTTTCAGAGCAGATGTAAGTACGGTCTTCAACACGAGCAACGTCAGAAGGATCTGAATTTGCAAGGTACGAACCAGGGTGTTTTTCTTGGTTTAATGCTTGCATGGTGCCGTTAGCGATCATCAAGTCGATTAGACGTTGATATTCTTCTGCGCTACCGTCACACCATTCAATTTTTGCTGGTTTCGTTAACTTTGCAATTTCTTCAACCCATGCAATAAGCTTAGGGTGACGAACGAATTCTGGTGCGTTCACTTGGGTCATGGTGAGGCCTATCTTAAATGTGTACAAATCGTGTACAAAGTACAATCTGAACGATGGGGTACATAGTTCAGATGAAATATGAAAAAAAAGTGGCTGTATTAAAGCACAAAAACATAAAAAAAATAAGACATAGGCTTGATTTAGCTTTATGTGAAAAATACCCATATAAATAATGAATAACATATATGAAACATGGGCTTACAACTTTTTTGTGTTCCATTTATCATTATTTAAAAAAATTATGGGCATTATTTATTTTAACTATTTTTAATTAAAACATGTACTTATATCTTAAATTTTATAAAGAATGATTATTGATTTAATGAATGATCGTCATTCGATTTTTACATAAAGCTGCTTTTCATTCTGCATCAATTGGTTGAAATTAGAGCAAAAGCTTTAAAGTGATTGAAGAAAATGTCGACAACATTACAGCCTTTATCGCTTATTTATAATCAAAAATCAGGATTTCATGCCACACAGCAAGAAGGTGTCTATGAAGAACTGTTGCATGTTTTGTCACAGCATGGTTTTGAAATCCAATTGTTTGAAATGGGTGAAATCGCCAATTTTGATCAACTGATGCAACAGGTGTTAGCACGGCATCAAGCAGCGCAGTTAAGCGGTGTTGTGGTTGCAGCGGGTGGAGATGGTACTTTAAATGCGGTTGCTGCAAAGTTAAAAGGGACATCTATCCCCATGGGTATTTTGCCTTTGGGCACGTTTAATTATGTGGCGCGCTTACTGAATATTCCGCTAGATTTAATTGAAGCAGCGCATGTCATCGCAACTGGCAGTACGCGTGCTGTGCATGTGGCACAAATCAATCAACACATCTATTTAAATAATGCCAGTTTGGGTTTATACCCTTTATTTATTCAAAAACGTGAGCGTTATAACCGTTATTTAGGACGCTTTCCTTTACATGCCTATACCTCGGCTTTAGATGTACTGCTGCGTGACCGTAAAGAATTAAAATTAGAAATAGAGGTCGATACAAAGCGCTATCCGCTGAAAACGCCGCTCATTTTCTTTGGGAATAATCAATTACAACTGTCTGAAATGAATTTACGTATTGCCAAAGCTGCTGCAGCAGGCAAAGTCGCAGGTGTTGCAGTGGCAAAGTCCGATAAATTGATTTTATTTAAAATTCTGTGGCAATTAATTCAGGGGAAGGCTGAGCAAGCCAATGATATGTACAGTTTTGCAGCAGAGCAGGTGGTCATTCATAGTAAACGCCAACAACTGACCGTGGCGCTTGATGGAGAAATTGTCAAAATGCGCCCACCACTGCGTATTTCTGTATTGAAAAATGCATTGAAGATTAAGGTGCCGCATGCTGCTGCATCTGTCTGATTTGCACTTTGGCACTGAAAATGTGGCTTGTATGCAGGCAGTACAACAACTGTGTGCAAGTATGCGACCGGAAGCGGTTGTGGTCAGTGGTGATTTAACCCAACGTGCACGCTATGCACAGTTTTATGCTTGTAAGCATTTTTTAGACAGTTTGAATTTACCGTATTTGGTTGTGCCAGGAAATCACGATATTCCGCTATATCATCTTTGGAATCGTTTTTTTAGTCCGTTTGCGCGGTATCAGTTGTTTTTTGGGCGCATGGAAAGTGTGTTGGAAACGCAACATTTTTATCTGATAGGCGTAAATAGTATTCGACGCCGTTTTCATACTCGCGGGCATATTTCTTTAAGTCAAATTCAGGAAGTTGAAGCTTTGCTACAAGTTGCGCCAAGTAATAAGTTTAAAATTTTGGTGGCGCATCAACCATTTTATACACCACCAGATGATCGCCACAGCATTAAAGATTGCCCAGTGTTGGGGCGAATTGCCTTAGAGCAGTGGAGTAAAAATGGTTTATATGCCTTGCTGCATGGGCATTTACATCAACCCGCAGTATATGACTTAAATCAAATTTATGCCTTAGGCGCAGCGCATCCTGTGCTGGATATTCATGCGGGTACTGCAATTTCATATCGTTTGCATCAAGGTATGCCGAATAGCTTAAATGTATTGTGTAACAATGGTGATGTGCAGCATTACATTTTTGATGCTGAAAAAAAGCAATTTGTGTTGTGGCAACAAAATGCAGAATAAATCACCGATCTAGCCAACTTGTCTAAAAAAACAACAAAAATTGAAAAATTTTTAGCTTTTCCCCTTGAAGCGTTTTTTTCCATCCCCACAACTGTGTCATCTAAAATTTATTTTGATGATGACCAAAGGAATAATTAAGTCGTCATCAGGAATCTATACATTGACTTAGTCTAATGGAGTTATTTATGAGCAACATTCGTCCATTACATGACCGCGTAGTTATTCGTCGTGTTGAAGAAGAAACAAAAACAGCTGGCGGTATCTTGCTTCCAGGTTCTGCTGCAGAAAAACCAGCCCAAGGTGAAGTGATTGCAGTAGGTAATGGTCAAATTACAGACAATGGCGTACGCGCTTTAGACGTAAAAGTGGGCGACAAAGTCTTGTTTGGTACTTATGCAGGCACCACAGTTAAAGTAGACGGTGAAGAACTTCTAATTATGAAAGAGTCTGATATTTTAGCGGTACTTGAAGGCTAAGTTCAGCACTCGTTATTCAAAGTCAATTTGAACATTATTTAAAGATATTTGGAGTCAAACATGTCAGCTAAAGACGTAAAATTTGGTGATTCAGCTCGCACAAAAATGATCGCAGGTGTAAACGTACTTGCAGACGCAGTTAAAGTAACTTTAGGCCCTAAAGGTCGTAACGTAGTGATTGACCGTTCTTTCGGTGCGCCGCACATCACTAAAGATGGTGTATCTGTTGCGAAAGAAATCACCTTGAAAGACAAGTTTGAGAACATGGGTGCTCAGCTTGTACGTGAAGTGTCTAGCAAAACCAATGATATCGCAGGTGACGGTACGACCACTGCAACAGTACTTGCACAAGCCATTTTAAATGAAGGCATCAAATCTGTAACTGCGGGCATGAACCCAATGGATTTGAAACGTGGTATCGACCTTGCTGTAAAGGCAGTCGTTGCAGACATTAGAGCAACGGCTAAACCTGCTTCTGACACGAAAGCGATTGAGCAAGTAGGTTCTATTTCTGCAAACTCGGACACGACTGTGGGCAAGTTAATTGCAGAAGCAATGGAACGCGTTGGTAAAGAAGGCGTAATCACTGTTGAAGAAGGTTCAGGCTTTGAAGACGCGCTTGACGTTGTAGAAGGTATGCAGTTTGATCGTGGTTATATCTCACCATACTTCGCGAACAAACAAGATACTTTGACTGCAGAACTTGAAAACCCGTTCATTCTTCTTGTTGATAAAAAAATCAGCAACATTCGTGAACTGATTACTGTCCTAGAAGCGGTTGCAAAAACAGGTAAGCCTCTTCTGATCATCGCTGAAGATGTTGAAGGCGAAGCGCTGGCAACGCTTGTTGTGAACAACATGCGTGGCATCATCAAAGTATGTGCGGTGAAAGCGCCTGGTTTTGGTGATCGTCGTAAAGCAATGATTCAAGATATTGCAATCTTGACAGGCGGTACGGTTATTTCTGAAGAAATTGGTATGTCTTTGGAGCAAACATCACTAGAGCATTTGGGTAGCGCGCACAAAGTTACAGTCTCTAAAGAAAACACCGTGATTGTGGATGGTGCTGGTGATGCAAATCAGATTTCTGAGCGTGTTCAGCAAATCCGTGCGCAAATCGAAGAATCTACTTCTGAATATGACAAAGAAAAACTTCAAGAACGTGTTGCTAAATTAGCAGGCGGTGTAGCAGTCATCAAAATTGGTGCTGCAACTGAAGTTGAAATGAAAGAGAAGAAAGACCGTGTGGATGATGCGCTTCACGCAACTCGCGCTGCGGTTGAAGAAGGTGTTGTTGCAGGTGGTGGTGTTGCACTGGTGCGTGCTGCATCTGCACTTGATGGTCTGACTGGTGCTAACGATGACCAAAACGTAGGTATCAACATTCTTCGTCGTGCAATTGAAGCTCCGCTTCGTCAAATCGTAGCCAATGCTGGTGATGAGCCATCTGTAGTAATCAATGCTGTGAAGAACGGTGAAGGTAACTATGGTTATAATGCTGCGACTGGTGAATATGGCGACATGCTGGAAATGGGTATTCTTGACCCTGCAAAAGTAACTCGTTCTGCACTTGAGCATGCAGCGTCTGTTGCTGGCTTAATGTTAACCACGGAATGTATGATTACTGAAATTCCAGAAGACAAGCCAGCAATGCCAGATATGGGTGGCATGGGTGGTATGGGCGGTATGATGTAAACCTCAGCGTACCCAAACTTCAAAAACCTCGTATCGTCAGATACGGGGTTTTTTTTATGGCGTAGTTTTTGTAATGTAGAGATTGCACACATGAAAAGACAAAATCACCTAGCTATTTTTTATTTACACATAAAATGTGTAATATGTATCTAAACTCCTTTTTTTTGTGAATAAAACTCATTATTCTTTTTAGAACAATAAGAAAAACAAATGATTAAATAAATGTAATGCAGATTGGAGTAGGCATAAAGGGGATAAAAATGGATAACCGAGAACACGAAATTATAGGCAGTATTTATGATGCCGCTGTAGATGTGAATTTATGGCCGCAAGTAATTGAAAAAATTGTTCAATATACAGACAGTAAAACCGCCATTTTTACTGCCTTAGATCAATTTAGTCCAAGTTACGATTTTTTATTTAGTCACAATATTCCAGATGAAGCTTTGCATGCCTATCGTGATGAGCGGATTCGTGTGATTGACATGCAGTTACACCGAGTATTGTGGGAAAATTTAGGTGTGGGCCAAGTAGCGAGCTCGGATTTATCGCATTATGGGGAAAACCCTGAAAGTGATGAATATATCTTTTATGAACGGTGTTTGAATCCGACGGGAATTAGTTATATCTCGGCTGTTTTGCTCGATCAGGGTTCACATCGTTGGGCAGTTTTAGGATTACATCGTGCGCCAGATGTAGCGCCGTATCAACAAAAAGAGTTGGATTTTTTAAAGCATTTGGGTGTGCATTTGCGCCGTGCCTTACAAATCCATCGTCAATTTAGTTTGGTTAAACAAGAAAATTTAAGTTTGTATAGCGTGCTCGATCATTTAAAAACAGGTGTAATTTTGCTTGATCATCAGCTGAGTTTGACTTATTCAAACCCTTTAGCTCAAAGCATGCTGGAACACGATTCATGTTTAGATTTGGATTTGTATAATCGATTAAAAACCCATGCTTATGATCAAAGTCGTTTAGATCAACTATTACATTCAGCGTTGTTGGGACAGTCGGCATTAAACGCAGATGTAGGCGGTGTATTGTCTTTGTCAGATGCGAAAGGACAACAATTAATGCTGACTATCGTACCTTGTTCTAAATTAAAAAATATGCAGCATCAAAATGCAGGACAACATCAAATTGCGGTATTTCTGACCGATAAACATCAGCACTATGCCTTGTCTAAAGCCTATTTGCAGCAAGCTTATCAATTATCTAAACGTGAGTTTGAGTTGTGTGAGTTGTTGTTGAATGGTTATAAGTTAGAAGAAATTGCGGAATATTGCGGGATTACCCTCAGTTCGGTGCGCACTTATTTTAAAAATATTTATGAAAAAACCCAATGCAACTCGCAAATTGAACTCATGCATTTATTAATGGGTTGTACCATTCATTTTGAGCATATTGGTTAAAGCAGCCTAAGTCGGGCTTAAGCTGCTTCTGAGTATTTTAGTTACTACGTTGTAGGGTAAAAGTGTCTTCGCCTTGCGGATGCAAGGTTAGGCTTGTTCCAGAGATGCTATAAGTTGCATTAACTTTAGTGCTATCCGAAGTGTCATGTAATCCACCGCAACCGTTGGTGTCATATAACACTTCTGTTACGGCAAGTGTATTGGATGTTATTGAATATTTACCATATTCAATTCCTGGGTTATCGCAATCACCTTCGGTGTCTAACAAGAAATAGAATCCTGTGTCAAAGAAAGCAAACAAGTGAGTTTGATTAAATTGCCAAGTGCCAACTAGACCTGATGATTGTTTTACTTTAGTTAAAATATAGGTGCTATTACTTCCTACATCAGTCAGCACTAGATCTGTGCCATTATAACTTAGGCGGTGGTGACCATCATTGTCAGGATGTGAAAGCCCGTAGTCACCGTTTGTATCTATGGAAATTACAGGGTTCAGCGCTGAGGTTAAAGCATTCCAATTTAATTGTCCGATTTCAATACCAGGCTTCCCTGTTTCATCAGCTACATCTGCTTCACCCAGAGCATAACGTCCATCGGGTAAAATATGTAATAAAACAGCAGATGCATTGGTACGTCCAATTTCCCAAGTTCCAGCAATATCTTTATAGAATTGGCTTGCGCTACTTGTGGTAGCACCTTCTGTATTGGGTCTTGTGAGTATAAATGTACCTTCATTTGGTTCGTGGAGTGTAAGTGATGTCGAATTAACCGTGACTGGTAGACCTGAGCTTGAGTTTGCACTATTGTCAGATAAGCCTGCACAGCCATTTGTATCGATCAGGATATTATCTACGAATAACTTTCCATCTTGAACACGATATTTACCATATTCGATACCTGGTCCACCACAAGGCATTTCTCCAACTTCCACTTGATCGTCCCCAACAGCATCAACCATGATATAGGTATTATTATCTGGATTGAAAACAAATAGTTGCTTGCCTGAACTTGAGTTCCAAGCACCGGCAATGCTCGAATTGTTTTGAGGGACTTTAGTAAATGTTGCACTTTCATTAGGGTTTTGAGCTTCAGAAATTTTTAACTGCGTACCATCAAATGATATTTTCATATCACGTGTTTTTCCAGAATCAGTTAAGCCCCAATCTTCATTTGTATCAATTGAAGATTGCGCCCATAAATCTCCAGCAACAGCATTTACCGATAATTCACCATACTCCATGCCATTTGCACTATCAGATGGTGAGCTAACAATAGGTTCGCCAATCAGGTATTTCCCGTCTGAGGTTACTTGAAGTACGATTTCTGAGTCAGCATTTTTCGCATACCAAACCCCAACGATATCTTTGAGTAGTGTTTGGTTAAAGTTAGCTTGTGCTTCTGTTGCGCTAACTACGACTTTATCTTTAAAATCTTCTATTGTTTGTAGAACAGGTTGAAAGCTTGTAATAAATTCTGTTGTTGGTTTAGAGAAGTCAATTGAGTTTGCAGGGAGTTGACTCACTGAGTCAGGGATTTGAATACCATCGTCATGATCACCCTCAGAATCTAAAGATTGTAAAAAAATAAGTAAATTTGTTCGTGTTGTTACATCATCGGCTAACTCCACAGGGGTAATACGATCAGCACCAGTTACTGTGCCAATTTCAATATTTCCGATATGGAAAGTGATTTCATCACCTTCTTGATATTCAAACTCCCCTTGAGCATTTGTACGTTTAGAAACGCCATTAATTGTATACGTTGCGCCACTCACAGGTCCATCGGTAAGTATCCCAGTTTTTAGAGAGCTTGAAGGTGGGGGACCAGAACTACCAGAATCATTGTCTGAACCACCACATGCGCTGAGTAAGCCTGCCAAAGTTAAGCATAATAAGGTTTTTTTCATCATGAATTCCTTGTTATTCAAATTGTCATGTCTGCAGTATAGAAATCAGATGAGTTTAGGTGCTATCCCAAAATTGGGAGGGTATACACAAAAATCTGTGAGAAAAAATGAAGACCAATCAACATTTTTGTGTCAAAAGCACATTTTTTAATATGTAGTCACAGAAGTTGTATTGAGCTGTGTTAATTTGAACTACGGTTTAAAAAGTTTTGTTGCATGCAAAAACTTGATGATTCCGCGATTTGAAATTCAACACTGCCACCTAAAAGTGACCCTGTTTTATGCTGTCTAAATTTTTTATTGAACGTCCGATTTTCGCTGGTGTGCTCGCAATTATTGTGATGGCACTGGGGATTTTTTCAGTATTAAATTTACCTGTAGAACGCTATCCAGATATAGCACCACCACGTATTACCGTCAGTGCGACCTATACGGGCGCTTCTGCTGAAACAGTTGAAGAAAGTGTAACGCAAATCTTAGAGCAGCAAATTAAAGGGCTAGATCATTTGCTGTATTTCAGTTCTAGCAGTGATTCTTCGGGTCGTAGCCGAATTAGTATCAGCTTTGAAAATGGAACCAATCCAGATACCGCACAAGTACAAGTGCAAAATGCCATTAATGGTGCAATTAACCGCTTACCTGAAGATGTACAGCGTCAGGGGGTAAATGTCTTTAAATCATTGGGTGATACCCACATGGTCATTGGGCTGTACGATGCCACAGCCAAAAGCAGCAATATTGCCTTGTCTGACTATATGATGAGTCATTTAGAGCAAGAGTTGGCACGCATTGAAGGTGTGGGTGAGGTCGATGTTTTTGGTGCACAATATGCAATGCGGATTTGGCTGAATCCGTTAAAGTTAAAACAATACGCACTCATGCCAAGTGATGTACGTGCTGCAGTATTGGCACAAAATACCCAAGTCGCAGCAGGGGCAATTGGTGAATTACCCACAGCACAAGAACAATATCTCAATGCCAAAGTCACCTCAGGTTCACGCTTAAAAACGGTAGAAGAATTTGAAAATATTATTTTAAAAGCAGATCAGACAGGTGGCTTTGTTTATTTAAAAGATGTGGCACGTATAGAACTCGGTGCAGAAAATTATCAAAGCTTTAATACCATTAATGGTTTTCCATCGGCAGGGATGGGGATTTCTTTATCGTCTGGTGCCAATGCGTTACAAACTTCAGCCTTAATTCAAAAACAAATTGAGCATTTAAAACAACAATTGCCCGAAGGTTACCAAATTGTCTATCCACGAGATAACACGCCTTTCGTGCAGGAATCAATTAATGAAGTGGTGAAAACTTTAATTGAAGCGGTGATTTTAGTTGTCATCGTGATGTTCTTGTTTTTACAAAACTGGCGCGCGACGCTCATTCCTACCGTAACCGTGCCTGTGGTGATTTTAGGCACTATGGCCGTGTTGCAACTTTTTGGCCTAAGTATTAACACGCTGACCTTATTCGCTTTGGTTTTAGCGATTGGTTTATTGGTGGATGATGCGATTGTCGTGGTGGAAAACGTCGAGCGTTTAATGCACGAACAGCAGCTCTCGGCTAAACAGGCATCCATCGCATCAATGCAGGAAATTAGCGGTGCTTTGGTCGGCATTACCTTAGTTTTGACCGCAGTATTTATTCCTATGGCATTTTTTGGTGGTTCGACTGGAGTAATTTATCGCCAGTTTTCTATCACCTTAGTGACTGCGATGGCGCTGTCTTTAGGTGTGGCCTTAATTTTAACGCCTGCTTTGTGTGCTTTGATTTTAAAACCCAATTCACAACCAGCCCAATGGGCCATCTGGTTTAATCAAAAACTGGAAAGCTTAAAACAACACTATCTCAAATTATCAGGCTGGACGATTCAGCATAAAGCGGTGTGTCTGGTTATTTTTGCAGGCTTACTGACGGTTTTTGCTTTGTTTTACCGTGCCCTACCTACCAGTTTTATCCCGAATGAAGATCAGGGCATGTTGTCGGTGCAATTTAAATTACAGGAAGGTGCGCCGTTGTCTAAAAGTCGTGAAGTGGGCGAAAGCATACGCGAATACTTTATGCAGCATGAAGCCCACAATGTTGATTTGGTGATGATTCGTTATGGACGTAATTTTTCGGGAACAGGGCAGAATTTAGGTCAGGGTTTTATTGCGCTAAAACATTGGGATGAGCGTCAAGGGCAGCAGCATACCGCACAAGCTATTCGTGAACGTGCCATGCAGCATTTTCGACAGCATCCCAATGCACAAATTACCATTGGCATGCCCGCAGCAGTTCGTGGTTTGGGGCAAACCGATGGCTTAGAGTTCTGGATGCGCGATGTGAATGGTACAGGACGCGATTTTTTAATTCAGCAATTTCAAAATTTACAGCAGCAAGCCGCTCAATATCAAAGCTTTAAAAATTTAGATCAACGTGCTAATCCAGAAAAAGCTGAATTAAATGTCACAATGGATCAGAAACAAGCCATGGCAGCGGGTCTAACCCAAACTGCAATCAACAGCACTTTGTCGGCTGCATGGGGTGGCAATTATATTAATGATTTTATTGATCGTGGCCGAATTAAACGTGTGATTATGCAAGGCGATGCTGAGTTTCGTGCCCAACCTGAAGATTTATATCAGTGGTCGGTACGTAATCAACAAAACCAGATGGTGCCATTTAGCCAGTTTGCCCAGCTAAGCTGGGGCGGTGGGCCTGAAGTGGTCAATCGTTTCATGGGATATAGCGCCTTGCAAATGGAAGCCGATACGACAGAAGGCAAAAGTTCTGGTCAGGCTATGCGTGATTTGGAACAATTAGTTGCACAGCAACAAGGAATAGATTTGGCATGGAGTGGATTGTCTTATGAAGAAAATCAGTCCAGCGCTCAAGCCTTAATTTTATATTTGGTTTCAATTGGTTTTATTTTTCTGTGTTTGGCTGCCTTGTATGAAAGCTGGAGCATTCCAACCGCAGTAATGACTGCAATTCCATTGGGTATAGGTGGCAATATTCTATTTAGTTATTTTGCCGGCTTTCCTAACGACATTTATTTTCAAATTGCCTTACTGACCACCATTGGTTTGTCTTGTAAAAATGCAATATTAATTGTGGAATTTGCCTCTGTGGCGCAGCAGCAGGGAAAACAAGTGGTGCAAGCTGCTTTAGAAGGTGCGAGTTTACGGCTTAGACCAATTTTAATGACTTCATTGGCATTTGGCGCAGGTATATTACCATTGGTCTTCGCTTTTGGTGCAGGCGCAGCAAGCCGTCAGGAAATTGGGGTGAGTGTTTTGGGTGGGGTAATTTTTGGCACAATTTTAGTGCTCGTTTTTATTCCATTTATGTACGTGCTGATTCGTTCTATATTTCAAGTGAATCGTTCATCACCCATAAACTAAAGATGTTTTTTATTAGGCACTTAGCAAGATTATAGGCTATGATATGAAACGCTAAAAATCTTGCATAAATCTACAGATTTTCGGTTTTTTAAGGGTTGGTTTGGGCCGAGACACTGCGCCCATTCTTCATTTTACGTTTTTGGAATGATGGAGTGGGTGAGAGCAATGACCAATCTGCACGCTGAACAGTTAGAACAAGCCTTACAATTGCATCAGCCAAGCACAGTACACAGCCTGATCGACAGTATCAATCCTGCCGATTTAGCCGACTTAATGCAGTATTTAAGCCTGAAAGCACAGCTGAGTTTAATTGAACAAATTGACAGTGCTGCCTTGGTGATGGAATTTTTACCACTGCATTCACAACTTCAAATTGCCGAAGCGATTGCACCGCAGCAATTGGTCAAACTGATTTCAGCCATGCATTCAGATGACCGCACCGACTTATTTAAGTTACTTTCTCCGCATTTACAGCGTTTTGTCAGCTTACACATTACGGAAGAAAAACGCGCACAGATTCAGACTTTAGCGCGCTATCCTGAAGAATCTGCGGGCGCGATTATGAGTTCGGATTTCGTGGTGCTCTCGCCAGAACTGAACATGCAGCAAGCTATAGATGAATTGCGCAGAATGACCACAGATCGGGAAACTTTGTACCTGATTTATATTGTCGATGAACTAATGAAACTATTGGGGGTTATTTCTTTAAGGGAAATTATTCAAAACCCGCCTGAACAAAAAATTAAAAATGTGATGTGCACCGATTTGGTCACAGGTTTGGTGACTGAAGATCAGGAAAGTATCGCGCAAAAACTCAGCCATTATGATTTTTTGGCCTTACCGATTGTAGATGATGCACAGCATTTACTGGGGATTGTCACCTATGATGATGCGATGGACGTGGTACAGGCAGAAACTACAGAAGACTTTTTAAAATCCAGTGCGGTAGCGTCTTCACCTGGCATGAGTATAAAAACTGCGCCAATTTTATTTTTATATCGCAAACGTGTGTTTTGGTTGGTGATTTTGGTATTTGGCAGTTTATTGTCTGGAATTGGCATTGCGCATTATGAAGACATTATTGCAGCACATATTGTACTGGTTTTTTTCTTGCCGCTTTTGGTCGGTAGTGGTGGTAATGCGGGTTCTCAGTCTGCGACCTTAATGGTACGGGCACTGGCTACAGGTGATGTGCAATTTAAAGATTGGCTGCATTTACTCGGACGTGAAAGTTTGGTGGCGCTATGTTTGGGTGGAACTATGGCTTTTGCGGTTTCAATTTTAGGCTATTACCGTGGCGATATGATGGTGTCTGTGGTATTGGCACTGAGTATGCTGGGCATTGTGCTGATGGGCTGTTTAATTGGCATGAGTTTGCCTTTTATTTTGCATCGCCTGAAACTAGACCCTGCCAGTGCCTCTGCGCCTTTGGTAACCTCGATTTGTGATGCAACGGGCGTGGTGGTGTACTTATTTATTGCTTCACAGTTGTTACTTTAAACACTGTCGGTGATGATGACTTATTCAAGACCTCATCTTAAACTTTTTGCATTGATCAAAATTCTGTTTATAAAATCATAACAGACCTGAGTAAAAAACTGCTTTATTCTCAAGTAGATTGCATTTACCCAAT
Organism: Acinetobacter sp. Swhac1; assembly: GCF_013390985.1. Classification (NCBI taxonomy): domain Bacteria; kingdom Pseudomonadati; phylum Pseudomonadota; class Gammaproteobacteria; order Moraxellales; family Moraxellaceae; genus Acinetobacter; species Acinetobacter sp. Swhac1. Next base: position 73,762 of record NZ_JACASN010000005.1, read on the forward strand.
GATACGTTTTCTATGCCAGAACCTGCATCTTCAAAAAAACTTAGCCAGCAAGAGGTGATTCGCTTAGAGCGCGATTTAGCCAAGTTTGCCAATATGATGGATTCTGTGGTGCGTATTCCATTTACCAAGCAGGGCGTGGGAGCAGATGCCGCATTAGGCACTGTACCTGTCGCGGGGGATGTCGCAGGTTTTGCACTGACCTGTTATGCGATTTATAAAGCCAAACAAATTGGTGTACCACAAACCAAACTCACTCCCGTGATTAAACTTGCTGTGATGGATGCAGTAGTTGGTTTTGTGCCAATTGTCGGCACAGTATTTGATGTATTTATTCGTCCAAGCCGTAAAGCTTTAGATGTAGTGCATACGCATATCCGTGAAGAATATCAGATTCACAGTGAGCATCATGTGGTACATCCTTTTTTACATGAGCGATTGGAACGTAAACAGCAGCAGTCAGCATTTTGGCGTAATCCTGTAGTGGCATGGCTGTGGCTACATTTGCCTGATTTGCTTGGTGTGATTTTTCTTATTTTCTTTATTTGGGCAGCATGGCTCGGTGTAAGTTGGTTGTGGCACTGGTCACAAAGTTTTGCTGTTTAAATGAACCTGTTTAAAGTACAAAACCATCTGGCAGATCTAATTTACAGACATGAAAAAAGCTTCCCTGAGGAAGCTTTTTGGTGTCGCTGTTACAATATCTTGCTAGCAGTATTAAGGTAAATTTAATTGCTGTAAAGCTGCAACACGTTGTTCAATGCTTGGGTGAGTTTGGAATAACGCTGCCAAGCTAAAACCTTCTTCTTTACCTGCAGAAATCGCAAAAGCTTTCATTTCTTTTGGCATTGCATCAGGCATTTCAGATTCTGCCTGTAAACGTAATAATGCAGAAATCATGGCTTGCTTACCTGCCAAACGTGCACCTGCTTCATCGGCACGGTATTCACGTTGACGCGAGAACCACATCACGATTGAAGAGGCCAAAATACCAAATACGATATCCAGTACAATGGTAATTGCAAAATAAGCCAAGCCTGGTGCTTCGCCATCTTCACGACCAAATACGTTACGGTCAATGAAGTCACCTGCAACACGGGCAAAGAACATGACGAATGCGTTGACCACACCTTGAATCAGTGCCAAGGTCACCATGTCACCATTGGCAACGTGACCAATTTCGTGTGCCAAAACTGCACGTAATTCATCTTTGTTCATACGCTCAAGCAGCCCTGTAGATACAGCCACTAAAGCATCGTTTTTATTCCAACCTGTTGCAAAAGCATTCGATTGGTAAGAAGGGAAAATACCCACTTCTGGCATTTTGATACCAGCACGTTGCGACAATTGCGCAACTTCATTTAATAACCACGCTTCAGCTTGGTTACGAGGGGCATTCGGGTCAATTAATTCAGTCCCAGTTGTTTTTTTCGCCATCCATTTAGACATGAATAGTGAAATTAAAGAGCCAACCATACCAAAGACAAAACAGATGACCAACAGGTTGCCTAGGTTTAAGCCACCCGCGCCATGGTAACTACCGACACCGAAGAGTGACAAAATTATGCCAGCTACAACCAGTACCGCGAGGTTGGTTAGCAAGAACAAACCAATCCGCATCATTGAGTAAATCCTCTTATATTAAAAATGTAATCTGATTTATTAATAAACCATGCCGTAAATATGCGGTGTATGTATTAAAAATTCAAGAAAAAATAATAAAACTGTACTAAAAATATTTTGCGCTGATACTGCAATTGGCATTTCAAAAAGGCTTGCGTTGCCGCAAGCTCAAATGAAGTGCTGTAGCTTTTATTCTGAAATAAAAATACGTGCCGAAGCCGTGGCATTCCCTGTCGCGTAAGAACCTGCAGGTGCATCGGTAAAGCGACCATCGGCAGCCATAATAATTTGACGTTGTGGACGTTTGTTTGCCGCCACTTGATGATTACTGGCAGTGTAATTGTCTGACTGCGCAATCACTTGTGCATTTTGACTCTGAGTATTGCTATTGTTATTTGCCGTAATCGCGTTACTGCCAGAACTTGCACTAACGCCGCTAGCATATAGGTTGCTATAGCGACTGGTCACACGACGTACATAATCCTGTGTTTCACGAAAAGGCGGTACGCCGCCGTATTTTGCAACATTGCCTTCGCCTGCGTTATAGCCCGCCAAAGCTAAAGTGGTGTTGCCATTAAAGCGTTTGAGTAACCAAGCCAAGTATTTTGCACCCGCCATAATGTTTTCATGCGGGTCATAAGCATTGCTAACATTAAAACGTCGTGCTGTCGCAGGCATGAGCTGCATTAAACCTTGCGCACCGACAGGCGAGCGGGCGTTGACATTAAACCCCGATTCAGTATGCATTACCGCTTTAATTAGACCTTCTGAAACACCGTGTTGCTGTGCTGCCTGCTGAATAATATGGTCAAAGGCATTTTTATTGCGGCTATAACTTGGCAATACCGATGCTTCGGAATTGCCCCAGTTGCGATAACTGTGAATATTGCTGTCTGGATAATAGGTGACTTTTACTTTTGTCAGCGAACGATCTGCACTTTTACGATTGGTCAGTAGGGTGCTGCCATTGTTGTCTTTATACATATAAATCTGACCTGCATGTGCAGCCGTAAGCAATGGTATGCTACTAACAGATCCAAAAAAACACAGTAAAAAAACCTTCATTTTATTTTTCATGGTGTGATTACACTAAAAGCTGTCCCCAAACAGTTATGAGGAGTTTAACAAAAATCTCACAGATGAAAAGGCTTTGTACAAATTCATTTACAGTAGTGTCGAAAAAAATCAAGCTTAATTGCTGACAGAGTAATCAAAAAAAATATTTATTTTTTTTTAATTGGATCAGCTTGACACACTTAAGTGTATGATTTTTAATTAAAATAAAATAGATCAAAAAGTGATCAATTTAAAGAGAAGCCTTAGAATAACGGCAAGAGGCGTTGTCAAGTTGTTTTAAATCCACAAAGTTATCCACAGCTTTTGTGGAAAACTGTGGAAAAGTCCAAAAGATAAGCATCTTGGCGAAAAAGTGAACCTGAGGGTTCAAACTTGCCACAGAAAAAAACGATCTGCGCAGATAGAAATAAAGTGTGTAAACAGAAATGAACGCGCAGTCAGAAATTAAGTTCTTTGACGAAAAGGAAGATTGCGATGAAATTACATTCTTTTGATGCGGGATTGGTCTGAATCGGCTAAAATTGCGCGGTAATTTTTTTCATGGGTTAATCGCGTCTATGTTCTCACCAGTTGAGTCCGATCAAGGCTTTAATTTCAAACCAGAACTTCCAACCAGCTCTGCGTATTATCGTTTGTTGAAAAAGCTGCGTCGTCAAGTCGGGCATGCGATTCGTGACTTCAACATGATTGAAGATGGCGATAAAGTCATGGTGTGTATTTCTGGTGGTAAAGACAGTTATACCTTGTTGGACATTATGTTGCAGTTCAAGCGCATCGCACCCATCAATTTTGATGTGGTGGCTGTGAACTTAGACCAAAAGCAACCGGGCTTCCCTGAAGATGTATTGCCGCGTTATTTAGAAGAAAATAACATCCCATATTACATATTAGAAAAAGACACCTATAGCATCACCAAGCGTTTAACGCCTGAAGGTAAAACTTACTGTGCAGTGTGTTCGCGTTTGCGTCGTGGTTCTTTGTATGGCTTTGCGCAGGAAATAGGGGCAACCAAAGTGGCGCTTGGGCATCACCGTGATGATATTTTGGCGACTTTTTTCTTAAACTTGTTCCATGGCGGTAGCTTAAAAGCCATGCCACCGAAGTTGTTGTCATCAGACAAGAAAAATATGCTGATTCGTCCACTGGCTTATGTGGAAGAAAAAGACATCATTAAATATGCAGAAATGCGTAAATTCCCAATTATTCCGTGTAACTTGTGTGGTTCACAGGAAAACTTACAGCGTGCCATTATTAACGACATGTTACGTGAGTGGGATAAAGCACATCCTAAGCGTTTGCACAGTATTTTTGGCGCATTACAGAATGTATCGCCATCGCAGTTGGCAGACCGTGAATTATTCGACTTTGAAGCGTTAGACAGCCAGCGCGTATTTGATTTTGCCGATCAGGCCGAACAAAACGCAGCAGAGCAAAACAAACGCATCAATATGGTCAATTTAGGCTACGCTGCAGACTAAGCGATAACAGCCTGTCAATCCCTTTAAAATGTAATCAACACCAAGCCAGAGCTTGGTGTTTTTTTATGAATTTGATTTATTTGAGAAAGTCGTCATTTCGACTAATAATACAAAAACTGAACGTCCCGTACAAAATTTCTTAGCCTTTCACGAAAGGTTCATGCTATAACAATCAGCAAGCAAAACAGCTTGATAATGATGGTGTCTGGATAGACAACACACATGCACAAATATATTGAGGAAAAATCATGCCTGCTTTTTTAACTGATGATTGGTTTGCAACTGTAGAAAATTTAACGGCTCAAGCTGGTGATTTAAACCTACCTCCAGCACTTGCAAATCTGGCAATTAACTTAGTGGTGACTGATGCTGCAGGCAACACAGAATTGTCTTTAGATGGCGGTAAAATCCAAAAAGGTTTGGCGGACAACGCAAAAACAACATTAAATATGGATGCGGAAACTTTACGTAAAGTATTCCTAGAGTTTGACATGGCGGCTGCTATGCAAGCCTTTATGACAGGTAAAATCAAAGTACAGGGCGATATGTCACAATTAATGGCATTACAAACTGCAAAACCAAGCCAAGAACAAAAAGACTTATTTAAGAAGATTCTTGAGCAATCTGCTTAATTCAAGCGATTTACGCTGTAGCAGGCGAATTTCCCGCTATAGTACAAAAAAGCCTAGCTGAAGTATCAACTAGGCTTTTTTATGCACTGCAGCTTTAACAGCGCATTATTCATGTTTGAATTGCGGCTGATATACACTGCAACTCAATCACGCGAGGTAAATTTTAGATATTCACCAATTGCGGTGTGGTCTTAATATGCTCAAGGTAGGCGCGAATACGAGTCACATATTGCACTGCTTGACGATAACGACCGTTGCTCGCTTTGTTACGGTCTAAATACGCATATAGGTTAACCCAATTGTTCGGGTTTTTGCCTTGTGAGCGAATACGCTTCTGAATTTGACTGACTGCACCAGGACCCATGTTATAAGCGACTAGGGCATACCAGTTACGATCAGGAAATGGAATATGCTCATAACGGCTCAGCATTTGGTCATAATACTTAGCACCACCCTGAATACTTTGTGCAGGATCGGTACGGTTGCTTACGCCCATCGCTTTGGCTGTATTATTGGTCAGCATCATAATACCGCGCACACCTGTTGGCGAAACCGAGTTGGGTTTGAGGTAAGATTCCTGATAACCAATTGCCGCCAAAAGATGCCAGTCTAAATCGTACTGCGTGGCAGTCTTTTTAAAGTTGGCCTTATATAAAGGTAAACGATTACGCAAATCCCGCTGGATCACATCCCACGATTCTTGTTTGACCACATTACGATTATAAAATGAAGCCAATTGGGTAATTGAGCCGTTTTGCTTGCCTCGACACACAAAGTTGCTTGCGGTTTGGCTAAGTGGATCATCAGCGTGTTTAAACACCCAGTTCAGCTCAGTATTTAAACCATTGCGCTTTAAAGTATTTAAATCGCCGCAACTGGCAGAAAATGCCGTGAGTTGCTGCTTTTCAATGCTTTGGATACTCGAAGTGGTCATGGCAAAATTAGCTTTACCAGAAGACACCCATTTTAATGCGGTCGCATTGTCGCTTACCGTTTTAAATTCGAGTTTTACATTCATGCTTTCGGCATAGTTACGCACAAGGTCATAACCAAAGCCATGTAAATGTTGTCCATCTTTAAACACTGTGGTTGGATTTTCCACAGACACAACGGTCAATTTGTTCTGATTGACGACGCTGTCAAATTGATGAAGTGCTTTGCCTGCGTTAATACTGTGAAATGGGAGAAGAGCAGTACTAAAAGCGAGGACTTTGATTGGGAGGCGATTAAAAAATGAGTGAAGGCTAAGCCTAGACCCAGACGTTGAACTACTGTGCATGTTGGCTCCGCTACAAGTAATTTATGCCCTAAAAAGCAAAGGCAACACGCCTTAAACTTTTTCAAGTTTGATAAATTCAATAAGGGTTGGGCAGTCATGACGTCATTCAAAATGACTTGGGATTAAAGGGAAAATGTGTAAAATTTCTACACAGGTCAAAAAGTGATCAAAATAAAAAGATGTGCGAATAATAAAGATGAAAATTTTGGATGTCAAATTTTGTACATAAATTTTTTGAAAAATGTAACATAAGATATTCATTTCATTGAGAAATAAATTTTATAAATTTTTATTGTGTATAAAAATGCAATAAAATATAGGATTGATGTTAACCAAATGTAAAAAACCGGCTGCAAAAACACCATGAAATCTAACTTAATTACACGTTCTGGACACGATAAACTCGTGGCAGAGTTACAGCATTTGTGGCATGAAGAACGCCCTGAAATCACCAAAAAAGTAAACTGGGCGGCAAGTCTCGGCGATCGCTCTGAAAACGCAGATTACCAATATAACAAACAGCTTTTGCGTAAAATTGACCGTCGGGTGCGTTATTTGGGCAAGCGTTTAGAAGAGTTGCGCATTGTCGATTTTGCTCCTGAACAAGAGGGTAAAGTATATTTTGGCGCATGGGTCGAAATTGAAAATGAACAAGGCGAGCAAAAGACCTTGAGAATTGTGGGCGTGGATGAAATTTATGATCATCATCCACAACATATTTCGATTGATGCACCTATGGCTCGGGCTTTGTTGTCTAAACAGGTGGATGATGAGGTTGAAGTGCAGACACCGCTGGGCAAAAAGAGCTGGTTTATTAATTCGATACGCTATGAAAAGCCTGAAATTGCAGAAAATGACTGATTTTTGATTTTATTTTGAACATTTGGATCATAATTTTTAGAAACTATTTGCCAAGCTGAATTTTTCTTTATATGATAGCCGCCATTGGAAGCGTGGCAGAGCGGTTTAATGCACCGGTCTTGAAAACCGACGAGGGCGCGAGTCCTCCGTGAGTTCGAATCTCACCGCTTCCGCCAAATTTAAAAAGACCCTTGATTTTCAAGGGTCTTTTTTTTGAGCTAAAGTTTTCTAGTTTTAATTACTATAATATGAGCTTGACTTTCCCAATAATTATAATATTTGTGTAGATAATTTTGATTAGGTCTAAAAAAGACTAGGTTTTTGTTAGAATCTCAACTTGGAAAATTAATGATTTTTAGATTAATAATTAATCAATAAGCGAACTTTAAAATGGTATAGATATATGAAATACAATAAAATAATAAAAAACATTTATTTTTACTTATGACCTTCTCAAAAAAAGATGTAACTCGCGCAGGCGAAGCTTTAATTAATGATAGTTTATTAGATGACCACCAATTGCTAGAACGTACTATGCAAATACTAACATATTGGAGAGATAGTCATATTCAGCCTTTGAATGAAGCACACAATTTATTAAATCGCTTTATCTATCGAATTGATAAGAAAGCATTTACTGCTAAAAGATTAAAACGATTTGAGTCAATTAAGAAAAAACTTAAACGTTTTGATGGCATGCAACTCAAAAATATGCAGGATATAGGTGGTATAAGAGTAGTTGTTGAAAATTTAAAACAAGTAAATGCTATTTTTAAAGTTTTAGCAAATGAACATTGTTTTTATAATGATGGAAAATTTATAAAAATGGACAACTACATACTTAACCCCAAAAATGATGGGTATAGATGCATACACATAGTTGGTAAGTTTAACAATAAGTTAAATGAAGAAAGAAAAATTGAATTTCAAATTCGTACTAAACTTCAGCATAGTTGGGCAACAACATTAGAAATTGTTGATATTTTTACAGGGCAAGATCTAAAAAGTAATGATGGTCTTTATGATTATAAAAAATTTTTTAAAGATGTAAGTGATCAATTTCAAATTATTGAAAATTTGAAAGGTTTTCTTGAGAATGATAAAGGTCAGTTAACAAAAGAATATTTAACTAAAGTTGTTCAGACCCAACACCTTATAAATCAATGTATTGATATAAAAAATTTTATGGATCGCTCTGTAGGTGGAATCACTATAGAAAACCATTTAAAAACCTATTGTGTTACTTTAAATGATTTGAATACTGTATTGACTGCAAAAAACAGCAGGGATGGATTTATACTAATTCGACTTAATGTGCAGACAAGAAAGATTGAACATGAATTTTTTGCAAACTCAGAGCAAACATTGGCTTCTCAAAGATATAGTCAATATGAGCAATTATTATCAAAAGATGAAAAATGGATAGTTGCACTTCTTTCAACGAATGCTATTGGGGGATTAAAAGAAGCTTATCCAAACTATTTTGCCGATTCAGAGATTTTTTTATCTTATATCGGTTTGATTAAAATTGCAGCAGTTCTTGGTGGTGCAAAGAAAGTCACTTCAATAGCTGTTTAGGAGTAAGCTATAACCTCTACTGATGATTGTTGATGAATAGTAATTACTCTCCATTCATCACAAGGCAAAATAGGTGGAAAAGCGGCTACTAATTTAATAGTAGTCGCTTTGTTCTTTCTATGGGTTTCGTTTAGCTGAATACCTTTCCCATAGAGGTGAGAAAATACCTTTAACAGTCAAATTACTCAACAAATTTAGATTAAGTAACGAACTGTCCCATTAAACAAAAAACCAGTGAATTTTACAATTCACTGGTTTTTGAAATGACATTATGTATAGCGCATGGGCAGATGAACTACATGCGTCATAAAGCAATTAATTAATCGAATCATCCAAGTTTGGAGCTAACCAACGCTTCGCTTCATCTAAACTCCAGCCTTTACGCTGTGCGTAATCTTCAAGCTGATCTAACGAGATTTTACCCGCGTTAAAGTACTCAGAAGCAGGGTTGGCATAGTAGAAGCCGCTGACAGATGAAGGCGGCCACATTGCAAAGCTGCTCGTAAGCTGTGTGCCAATCTTTTCAGTCGAACCTAACCAGTTAAACAGTGTGGCTTTTTCAGAGTGCTCAGGGCACGCAGGATAGCCTGGTGCAGGACGAATCCCTACATATTTCTCTTTAATCAGCTCTTCATTGCTTAGCTGCTCATTCGGCTGATAGCCCCAGAATTCTTTACGAATACGCTCATGCAAATGCTCTGCAAATGCTTCTGCAAAACGGTCACCCAAAGACTGCACCAAAATGGCAGAATAGTCATCGCCTTTGGCTTTAAACTCATTGGCCATTTCTTCCGCACCAAAAATCGACACGGTAAAGCCGCCCAAGTAATCTTGCCCTTGCTCTGTAGTTGCGACAAAGTCTGCCAAAGACAAGTTTGGTTTACCTGTGACTTTGTCTGACTGTTGACGAATATGATGGAAGGTATGCGTTACTTGATTACGTGCTGCATCATATACTTGTACTGAATCTGCCGCAGAACGGTTGGCAGGGTAAATCCCAAAGACTGCACGTGCATCAAAGCGATTATTTGCAATAATATCTTTGAGCATGGCTTGCGCTTGGTTATATAAGTCGGTTGCAGCTTCGCCCACCACTTCATCTTCCAGAATTTTCGGGAATTTGCCCGCCAAACTCCAAGAAATAAAGAATGGTGTCCAGTCAAAGTATGGCAACAAGGTTTCAAGCGGGTAATTGGTCAGCACTTGTGTACCAATTAATTTTGGTACTGCAGGCGTGTAGTTGTCCCAATCAATTTTTAAACCATTGTCGATGGCTTCTGCATACGACAATTTCGCAGCTTTTGGTTGCTTATTGGCAATACGTTCACGAATTTTAGCGTATTCCGCACGATGCTCTGCAACAAAAGCAGGTTTCATTTCAGGGGAGAGTAAGGTTGTCGCAACACCAACGGCACGCGAAGCATCGGCAACATAAATCACTGCATCATTTGAGAACTGTGGATCAATTTTAACTGCAGTATGTGCTTTAGATGTAGTTGCGCCACCAATCAACAATGGAATGTTAAAGCCTTTACGCTGCATTTCTTTGGCAACAAAAACCATTTCATCTAAAGATGGGGTAATCAGACCAGACAAGCCAATGATATCGACTTTTTCGTCAATGGCAGTTTGCAGGATTTTTTCTGCAGGTACCATCACACCGAGATCGACAATATCGTATCCATTACAGCCCAAGACTACGCCCACAATATTTTTACCAATGTCGTGAACGTCGCCTTTTACCGTTGCCATCAAAACTTTACCTTTAGACTGACCTTCGGTTTTTTCAGCTTCGATGTACGGGTTGAGCCATGCAACGGCTTGTTTCATCACACGTGCAGACTTCACCACTTGTGGCAGGAACATTTTACCTGCACCAAACAAGTCACCAACTACGTTCATGCCATCCATCAACGGGCCTTCAATTACATCTAAAGGACGTTTGGCTTTTAGGCGTGCTTCTTCGGTATCTTCATTAATGAAGGTGGTGATCCCTTTGACTAAGGCATATTCAAGACGTTTTTCGACAGATTCATTACGCCATTCTAAGTTTTCTTCGGCTTTTTGTGCGCCTGCCTGACCACGATATTTTTCGGCTACTTCCAGCAGCTTTTCTGTAGCGTCCTGACCAGTTTCACCTTGGTTTTGGTTCAAAATAACGGCTTCAACCGCATCTTTCAGTTCTTTTGGAATGTCATCGTAAATGGCCAACTGACCTGCGTTGACAATCCCCATGGTCATGCCTTGCTGAATTGCATGATAGAGGAATACAGCGTGAATGGCTTCACGTACAGGTTCGTTACCACGGAAAGAGAAGGATACGTTCGATACACCACCCGAAATCATGGCGTGTGGCAAGTTTTGTTTAATCCAGCCAGTGGCTTCAATGAAATCGACCGCGTAGTTGTTGTGTTCTTCAATACCAGTGGCAACTGCAAACACGTTCGGGTCAAAAATAATGTCTTCAGCAGGGAAGCCAACATCATTGACCAACACATCATAAGAGCGTTTACAAATTTCACGTTTACGTGCTGCTGTGTCGGCCTGTCCCACTTCGTCAAAAGCCATCACAATAACGGCTGCACCGTATTGGCGGCAGAGGCGGGCTTTTTCGACAAACTCATCATATCCTTCTTTTAAGGAAATGGAGTTAACAACGGCTTTACCTTGTACACATTTTAAGCCTGCTTCAATGATTTCCCATTTAGATGAGTCAATCATGATGGGTACGCGAGAAATATCAGGCTCAGATGCCACCAAATTCAGGAAGTGCACCATCGCACCTTCTGAATCGAGCATGCCTTCATCCATGTTGATGTCGATGATTTGTGCGCCACTTTCAACTTGCTGACGTGCGACATCCAAAGCTTCGGCAAAGTTTTCTTCACGAATTAAACGTAGGAATTTTTTAGAGCCTGTGACGTTGGTACGCTCACCCACGTTCACAAATAATGAGTCGTCATAAATGTTAAATGGTTCTAAACCACTTAAACGGCAAGCAGGTTTAATTTCTGGAATTTTACGTGGTGGAATGTCTTTTACTGCATTGTAAATTGCACGAATGTGGTCAGGCGTTGTACCACAACAACCGCCTGTAATATTGATCAAGCCGCTTTCAGCAAATTCTTTGAGGAAAGCTGCGGTTTCTTCAGGCGTTTCATCATAACCACCAAATGCGTTGGGTAAGCCCGCGTTCGGGTGTGCAGAAACAAACACATCGGCAACGTCTGAAACGGTTTTAACGTGTGGACGCATAGCATCTGCGCCCAAAGCACAGTTAAAACCAATTGAAAGTAAATCGCCATGACGTACCGAGTTCCAGAACGCTTCTGCAGTTTGACCCGTTAAGGTACGGCCTGAGGCATCGGTGATGGTGCCAGAAATCATTAATGGCAATTCACGCCCGAGTTGTTTGAATACTTCTTTCACCGCAAAAATGGCAGCTTTACAGTTTAAGGTGTCAAACACGGTTTCAATGAGCAGAATATCTGCGCCACCTTCAATTAAGGCATGCGCAGCTTCAATATAGTTTTCTTTGAGTGCATCAAACGTAATATTACGGAATGCAGGGTCATTTACATTGGGTGAAATTGAACAGGTACGAGAGGTTGGGCCAAGTACACCTGCCACAAAACGTGGTTTGTCTGGGGTTGAATATTTTTCACAGGCAGCTTTAGCCAAACGTGCTGCTTCACGGTTAATTTCAGGAACTAAATCTTCCATATGGTAGTCAGACATAGAAACCCGAGTGCCGTTAAAACTGTTGGTTTCAATAATGTCTGCGCCCGCATCTAAATAGGCTTCGTGAATGCCCTGAATAATTTGCGGTTGGGTCAGTACCAATAAGTCATTGTTACCTTTAAGGTCATGTGCCCAATCTGCAAAGCGTTCACCACGATAATCGGCTTCTTCCAATTGATGGCGTTGAATCATAGTACCCATGGCACCATCGATAATTAAAATTCTTTGGGCAAGAAGCGCTTTCAGGGTGGTAAGCGTGGACATAAAAAACCCTTTATGACTGAATCCGAAATGAGCGCTATTTTAGCAGAGTTCGCACGGCTTTCGTGCACTTGAAGCGACTAGAGAGAGTGGAAGTCGTAAAAATAGTGCATAAAGCAGTATTTTTAGGATTTTGCTGTAGCTTTTGAACCTAAATAAAAGTTGTGATGAGGAACATTCTAATTTTGATTTTACTTTGATGCGTCATCGCTTTGTCATATTGCTCAGGCAAAATTGGCTCACGGTAAATTTTGTCTGAAATTTTAGGCAAATATGACAAAGGTGTAACAATCTAAATTTGAGAGAATGGCATAAGAAAAGTAGGTTTATTTATTCTAAGTGTTTAAATTTAAATGTTAATTTTAATTTTATGCACAAAAAAAACAGCTTAAAGTGTGAAAATAAAGTATGAAAGTTGCTTTATATAGCAGCTCTTTGTCATATAATTGTCACAATTTAATTGAACAATAAGGGGATTTTAAATCCTCTCTTCTGCTTGCATGAATTCTAATCCAACTCCTGTAGATTCAGCACACAAGTCGACCACTAAATCGACCAATGTTCATGTGCCTACACCGAAATTTTTTATGCCGGTGTTTTTAACGATCATCGTTTCTACCCTTATTTATATTGGTTTCCAATTGTCTGCGGACTTATCCCACGTGCCTGCGCTAAGCATGTACTCGGTGATTTTATTGGCGACCGCTTTATTCATTGCCTTAGGCTTTGAATTTGTGAATGGTTTCCACGACACAGCTAACGCAGTGGCAACGGTTATTTATACCAATGCCCTGTCTGCACCTGTGGCAGTAATGTGGGCGGGTTTCTGTAACTTCCTTGGGGTGATGGTCGCCAGTGGCGCAGTTGCCTACGGTATTATTGCCTTACTTCCAGTCGAATTGATTATGAATGTCGGTTCAGGCGCAGGCTTTGCCATGGTTTTTGCCATGTTGATTGCCGCGATTGTCTGGAACTTAGGAACGTGGTTTTTCGGTATTCCTGCTTCAAGTTCGCACACTTTAATCGGTTCGATTTTAGGTGTGGGGATTATGAACTACTTGCTGAACTCAGGTGCGGGTGCAAGTGGCGTAGACATGGAACAAGTCATGAAAGTGGGCAAGGCTTTATTGTTCTCGCCACTGATTGGTTTTGCCTTTGCTGCGATTTTGTTCTTCTTGGTGAAAAAAATCTTCAAGAAACAAATGGAGTTGTTCCAGCCACCTGAAGGCAATAAGCCACCACCACCACTGATTCGTGCCATTCTAATTTTTACTTGTACTGGGGTAAGTTTTGCGCATGGTTCAAACGATGGTCAAAAGGGCATGGGTTTAATCATGTTGATTTTGATCGGGATTGTGCCGTTGGCGTACTCGTTAAATAAAGAGTTAGACCAAAACCACATTCAATCGTTCCAACAGCTTTCAACGCAAACAGCTGATGTGATTTATGCACAACATGTCGATATGCCAGATGAAAAAGCACGTCAGGTCATCACTAGCTATATTCAGACCAAAGAAATTACCCCTGAAGTCGTGCCTGCTTTGGCAAGCTTAACTGACCATTTGGGTGAGCGTGTGGGTCAATATGGCAACTTGAAAGATGTGCCTGAAGCTGAAGTAGCAGAAATGCGTAATGATATGTATTTAAGCACGACTTCATTCAAGCGTTTAGACAAAGCCAATGCCTTGCCTGAAATGTCGGAAGAACAGAAAAAAGTGGTTAAAAGCTACCGCAGCCATTTAGATTCATTCTTACAATACATTCCAACTTGGGTCAAAGTTGCCGTTGCCTTAGCACTAGGCTTGGGTACGATGGTCGGCTGGAAACGTATTGTGGTGACTGTTGGTGAACGTATCGGTAAGCAGCACATGACTTATGGTCAAGGTATGTCTGCCGAGCTTGTGGCAATGTCAACTATTGCTGCTGCAGATGGTTTGGGGATGCCAGTTTCAACTACACACGTACTGAACAGTGCGGTGGCAGGTACCATGGTGGCAAATAAATCGGGTCTGAATTTCCAAATGGTGCGTACAATTCTTTCGGCTTGGATTTTCACTTTACCTGCGACAATTTGTTTATCGGGTAGCTTGTTCTGGTTGTTCTTAAAAGTGTTTTAATCCATTCTCAACTTTTTTGAGTGGTTGAAAAAAGCGCTGTGATGATACAGCGCTTTTTTATACCTGCAGATCAGTCTAGAGAAATATTTGCAGGCAAGTTTTTGAATAGATAGATTAGCGGTTTACATTACTTTTTAAATTTTTGGATGACTTTGTCCAGCGGTAATTTATCTGCAGCAAAGCCATAGAGCGCAGCGAAAGGTAGGGCCGTTCGTGCCAAATACGCCACGCGCCACAATCCACCATGGTTCGCACCTTCCATCATCAATTCGAGCGGATGCTCAAGTTTCACTTCAGGATTGGCTGCCGAGTTTGGATTGCGTAAGTCATGAATCCACAATGCCGCCATAATCGCATTGGTGGTTTCAGGGCTAAATGCTTCAACATCAAACAAACTTGCGCCACTAAATGCTGCTTTGAGTAATGGATTTTTGGTCACAGAGTGTGTGGTGGTCGAAGGTGCAATATTGATGCTGACATGCTGTCCTTGATGACGCGCTAAAATTGCACGCCATTGCTGGATGCGTTTTGCTAAAGCATAGTTTGGCCCTTGTTCAACCACTAAACAGTCGGCAATACCATAATGTTGACCATTGTCTGAAGCAATTAAATTATGCAGATTCTTTTGGAAGAAATGACTGCGTGAAATGGTTTCAATACTTTTGGTGAGTAGCTTTTGCCCTTGTGAACGCTGCTGAAACTTCTCTGCCGATGCGCTAATCACTTCTTCAGGAACGGCATAAACATCGGTTGGGGTACACATAAACATAAGGCTGCTATCAGCTTTGTGTTCGCTGACATATTGCATAATGGCATCCATCGCCATCGCAACACGCACGTGTTTTTCACCATCTAAATAGGCAATGGCTGCTAAATCTAGCGTTTCAGGTTTTTGAGCTAACCATTGTGCAATTTCTGGGGTTTGTGTCAGTAGATTTGCACCCAACTGTTCTGTTAAAATATCAAGTGGGGTATCTGCCGCGAGTTGTGTTGTACTGGGTGCATATAAGGTGGCATTGCCTTGTTGCACAGTGCTTAAAATTTTATTCCACACACGGCTATTTGGTAAATCGACTGCAATAATATTGGCTTTCCATTTGGCTAACCATGTGAGTGGCCCTGCTTCTGAAGCTGCACCAAATAGCACCATGTTACGGTCAGACAAATCAAACCATTCAGGATGCGCCATTGCAGCATTTAACGCTTCGGCATGACTTGGTTCAATAATGCCTGCTGCTAGCCAAATTGCAACTTGATCTAGCAGAGCTTGACCTTGTAACTTTTGCCCACGATACGGCACATACCATTCGGGTGCTGCTTGGCTGCTGCCTTGTAATTTAAAGGTATGTAAAGTTTCAGTAGGCAAGAGCATGACATCTTTCAGCACATATTTTTGCTCATGACGATAAAACTCAAAACTTTGATGCGCTTTTCTTAAACCATCTTCTGCAATTTGAATTGCGTTAGCTTGTTCACGAATACCATTGGTCACGAGGGCTTTAAAGTATTTTGGATAGTGTTTACGCCAGTTTTTTTCTGCCAAAGCATCGACTGAGCTTTGATGATCGACTGTGGCTAAGGCTTCGGCAATAATTTGTTTGCCCGTGCTTGAGGTGCTGGGTTTATGATTTTCTGGATGAATTGGAAACTGTAAGCCATCGTAAGAAGTGGACATGCAAAAACTCGCAAACTAAATTGAAATTAATATACAGATGTATACATTATCTATGCCAAGTTGCGATATGGGGTAGCAAAAACTACCAAAATTGAGTGAAATTTGAATAAAAAAACCTTCACGAAGTGTAAAGGTTTTTAATGTGAATGAAATGTTGTTGAGATTTAAAGGTTAGTGTTTAAATGTCTAGGTTCGAATCATAAATGAGTCTGATGCTGTATCAACAATGTTTTATTCACTCAGACCAACAGCTTAACAACGTCCTTTTTTCGCCTGACCTGGAGGACAAAAATCTCCATCACCATGCGGATGTTGGTGTGGATAATAGCCTTTCGGGTAGATCGTGCGGTCAGGATCAATCACTACACTGCCTTCAGGGGTATGTACGGCACAGGCGCTTAATCCTAGACTGAGTAACAGGGCGCTTAGAAGTGCAAACTTTTTCATGGCTGACTCCTGATTGCTTGATAGTTTTAGTCTTTATATTCTTAGTATAAGTGCTTGTCGAGTAACTGCATGTTATTTGTTGTGTGCTTTATGCTGTATTGGATCATTCAGATGCTTTCATCAATCAAAAATACTTATCAGCAGTTCATAAAATGACGATTGAAAGTCGTTTTTCCCAATGAGAGAGGCTGAAGATGAGAGGCAATAAATGATGGTGTTAAGCGGATTTATGAAAGCAGTCTATTGACGGGTTTGAAAATTCTTTAAAGTAGCAACGACTCAGTGGTAGATGTACCGAGTCGTTATAGTTTCAAAAGTTAAAACGGCAGTTGCGCCAGTTTATTCAGGAAGTGAGGCAAGATGCGTGGTTCAATTAAAATAGTCACAATCACACCATAGGCCGCACCCCATAAATGCGCACTGTGATTAATATTGGAATTGCCGCGTTTACCCGACCAAATGCTATACGCTACATACAGTATTGCAAAAATAATGGCAGGCACTGGAATAAAGAACACGAAAATCAACTTCCACGGCTCAAACAAAATATAGGCAAACAACACCGCAGATACAGCACCAGATGCGCCTAAGCTGGCCCAACGATGGTCATTTTTATGCTTTAAATAACTTGGAATAATCGCGGCGATTAAACCACCCAAATAGAATAAAACAAAGCCTAAATCATAGACGTATTGGCGATAAAAACTTTCAATAATGCTGCCAAAGAAAAACAGGGTAATCATATTGAACAGCAAATGCGCACCATCGGCATGCACAAAACCATGGGTAATGAAGCGGTCATATTGACCACGTTGCATAGCAGGCGGCCAAAAAATCAGACGATTCATTAATTCTTGTTTGGAAAACGCCAACATAGACACAATGACCGTAATAATGATAATGGTCACGGTATGATTAAAAGGTAAATCGAGCATAAACGCCTATTCTTTTACTTGAATTCTGCTGTAATAATGCATCAAAACTGAGTTTGAGTCGAACTTTAGGAATAAATCCGACAATTTTGGTTGATTTTTTTTTATTCCCCCGCATCTTCAGTTAAAATAGCCACTTCAGCTTGAGGAAATTATTGTTATGTCGACTGAGAACAGCAGCACAGCAGTTGTAGATGAAATTCCAAACTTATTGATTACGCCAACTGCTCAAGAGTATTTGAAGGATTTATTGGCAAAGCAAAATACACCGGGTATTGGTGTGCGTGTTTTTGTGGAAAATCCTGGTACACCGCGTGCTGAATGTTGCATGGCTTATAGTGCGCCCGATGAAGTTGTACCTACAGACTACAAACAGGAATATCCAGACTTTCCTGCATTTATTGATACGCCGTCTATTCCGTATTTATTGGATGCCGTAATTGACTACAACAAAGACCGTTTTGGTGGTCAATTGACTTTCCGTGCACCGAACTCAAAAGTGCCACGCGTAGGCCCAGATGCTTCGGTAGAAGAACGCATTACTTATGTTTTACAGTCTGAAATTAACCCAGGTTTAGCAGGGCATGGTGGTAACTGTGCTTTGGTTGAAGTGGTTGAAGATGAAGAACACGGCTTAACTGCAGTATTGAAATTTGGTGGCGGTTGCCAAGGATGTTCAGCGATTGATGTGACTTTAAAGCAAGGTGTTGAAACAACCTTGAAACAACACGTACCTGAATTGATGCGTGTGGTGGATCAGACTGACCACAGTCAATCTGAAGGTGCTTATTTTAAATAAGCTCTAAGCCTCGCTTAAAAATAACCTCCTAAATTTTAGGAGGTTATTTTTTATCTGAAATTGTCAACAGACCCTATTCATTCGTTTGTAGATTTAAAATTTGTTGTGTTTTTTCAGAATAATAAAATTTCTCTAAATAATGGCGCGCACGTTGCTTTAAATAGCCTTCAGCGATCATTTTTTGAATGACTGGATTTAACAGTTGTTGTAATTGTTGTTGGACTAGCGCTTCATCAATGTTTAAGTCGTGCAATAACAAGTCAAAAGGGCGCGCCTGATTGCGTACATACCACGCATAAACCCCATCATGCACTTGCTGTTTCAAATAGTCACTTTGGCGTAAATGATCCCAAATTTCATGTCCTAAATTGACAGTTTGGGATAGGTCTTGTACTTCAATATAATTTTTTAAAACGGAAAGTGGCAAGTCTTTAACTTTGTGCCATAAATTGGCTTGGAAGTGATACAGTTTTTCCTCATCAAAATGTTGATTAAGCACCGACTCGCTCATTTGAGTCAGCTTCTGCACATTTTTTTGCAAATAATGCTGAATGGTCTGGTCTAAATTGGTATCGGTAACGCTTTCCAAAACCGATTTACCCATTTTCATAAAACGCGATACGCCAGGCACGCTTTTGGCGATCACCGAATTATCCATATAATCCTGAATGGAATGTTGAATGAGTTGGGTAATCATGGCGGCAAAGGCAGGATTATTCACCACGGCTTTAATCAAACGCTGACGATGTCCACTTTTACTTGCAACATATTGTGCAATTTTGTCGATGGTCAGCACAGGTATCACATCGGCAATTTTACTGCTGTCATTAACAGGGTGTACCAGTGCAAAACGAATATGCTCAGCAATTTGTTCCACTAAAAATGAACTGGCAGGTGTATTTAAAATTTGATGTTGAATCAGTTGATGAATGGCTTCAGATGTCCATAAATCTTGTAAGCTTTGTTTGCGAAACCATTGGTAAAACTGCACAAATTCAGTTTGTACCATTTCACTTTGGTTAAATTCTTGATCTAAAAAATCAAGCTGAGCTTCAATTAGATGCTCAATGATGGGATGTTTCTGCATGAAGGTTTTATATAATAATTAATTTAGAGGAATCAGTTTATCAGCAAGTGGGTTTTTTAGGTTCTGAGTTTTAGCCAGAAACGGCAAATAATATTGTGCGACTTGTTTTTCAGCTTCCAATAACGGCATGTGTCCAACATTATTAAGAATCACAGGTGTTTCGGCGCGTTTGAGTAAAGATTGTAATTCCTTCGCCACTTCAACATTAATAATGCGATCTTGCTTACCCCATAAAATCAGGGTCGGTGCTTCAATTGATCCTGCTAAACGTGCAAATGAGTCTGGAGTATAAATACGGTTGAGTTTGACAATTTGCTCAATTGCTTTACGGGTTTGTTCTGAGCGAGAAATCAGGACTTCTTCTTGCGCATGTTGAATTTGTGAGGTCATGGCAGGCGGGCTTTGCATGATTTGTTTGGCGACGTCGGCTAAATCGCCATGTTTGCTCACAATTAAGTCATTTAAAGATAATGGATTTTTGGTGTAAGGCGTATTAGCAAGTTTATAAATGCCTGCACTATTGAGTAAAAATAAACTTTGCGTATCAAAAGGATATTGCGAGGCATACACGGTTGCAATTGAGCCGCCTAAAGAATGTCCTGCCACGTTTAAGTTTTCTTCACAGTCAATTGCTTCAATAAACTGACGCAGTTGTGAAGTTACATTCGGTACTGAATTATCAAAATTGCTTGGTGTTTTGGTGTCACCGCTATTGGGTAAATCTGGAATAATCACATGATAATGTGGTGTTAAAAATTCTGCGACACGGTTCCAATTATCACGTGTGCCTGCCAAACCATGAATCAATAAAATTGTGGGTTTACTTTGCGAGCCACCTTCATTATAGCTCCAGACGACATCTCCAACTCGAATGCTTTTAGAGGTGAGTCCTGCCTGTTTACGCTGTTGCTGAAAGTGATGTTGTAATAATTTAAGTTCAGTCGCGTTGTTGCTATTAATATTATTGTTTTTTGTGAAAGTATATTGATTAGGCGCAGCACTTTGCACAAGGCAAGATGTGCTTAGTCCTAAAGCCAAAAAAATCGTATGTAGATAACGTGATCGAATAAATTTCATCATGAAAACGTCTTCCCCTGACGAACCAAAAACAGGCTCCAATAATGATCGGCATTAGCTCTTAGATCTAATTGCACATCTGTAATCTGTCTATTGTAGGCGATTAAAAATGAAAGTCATCCATTGCTTTTTGACCAAAGCTTTGAAATTGGTAGAAAATGTGACATATCTCTATAAAAAGTGAAAAAATTTATAACAAAAATGAATAAAGAAAAGCGCGGTTGTATATTTTTTTGCAAGTGACATTCATAAAGACTGGCTATAGAATATTACAACTTCAAAGATCGGTGGTAAATCAAGAATGCTAACAGCTCAAGAAGCTTTAGAACGTCTTAAACAAGGAAACCAACGTTTTGTTTCTGGTGATACCAAACATCCGAAGCAATTGTCGCACCAACAACGTGCAGAAATGGCAGAAGACCAAAATCCTTTTGCCATTATTTTAGGATGTTCAGATTCACGTGTCCCTGCAGAAATGGTATTTGACCAAGGATTGGGTGATCTTTTTGTAATTCGTGTTGCGGGCAATGTGGTTGCGCCATCACAAGTGGGCAGTGTTGAATTTGCGGCAGAGCGTTATGACTGTGCTGTGGTTGTTGTCTTAGGACACAGTCACTGTGGTGCAATTCAAGCGACAATTGATACTCTAATGTGCCCAGACTGCCCGCCATCGGCAAATTTAATGTCGATTGTGAACCGTGTTCGACCTTCAGTTGAAACCTTAATGCAGACTGAACTAAAAAATGATTTGGCGAAATTGTCTAAGCATGCAGTGCGTTCTAATGTGTTTGCATCGGTAAATCAATTGCGTCATGGTTCAGCGGTTTTAGAAAACCTGATTGAACAAGGTCAGTTGAAAGTGGTTGGTGCAGAATATTCGTTAGAAACAGGTGAAGTAGTTTTTTTTGATTTTTAATCTGAACCGCACATTAAGTAAATTTTCCTCAAAGGCGCTTTATAAAGCGCCTTTGATATATGGATAAGCATTATTTAGCAAAATAGGCTGAGCTTTGGCATTTGGATGAATTAAATCTTTTTGCATCAATTGCTTATTGCCCGCAATACCTTCCATAAAAAATGGCAGTAATTTGACTTTATATTGCTGACTCACCACTTTATAGTTATTTTCAAATGCTTTGCTATACGCCGAGCCGTAATTTGGCGGCATTTTCATCCCAAAAATCACCACTTTCGCTTTGGCTTTTTGGCTATGCTGAATTAAGTTCGCTAAATTTTTTTGAATCATTTGTGGCGGTTGTCCACGCAAGCCATCATTTCCGCCTAACTCAATGACTACAACGTCTGGACGATGGGTCTGCAGCAATTTAGGCAGACGCGCCAAAGCACCACTGGTGGTTTCGCCACTGACACTTGCATTGACCACTTTATGCTGTTTCGGATACTGTTGTTCTAAACGTTTTTGCAATAAGTGAACCCAACCTTGTTGTGGTTGTATGCCGTAACCTGCACTTAAGCTGTCACCTACAATCATAATGGTTTTTGCAGATACCACGAGTGGGCTGAAACATAGTCCGAGCAGCAACACACGCGGGAAGACACGACTAGTTAGATTGCGATTTTGCATAATGGGAAACGTATGACTCAAAACACTAAAGAATCTAATATCATGCCACAAACGATTATTTCTGCCCAAAATTTGACACAAAAGATACAACTTGCACAAAAACAATTGACCATTTTTGAGAATTTAAACCTCGATATTCAGGCAGGCGAACAAGTTGCCATTACAGGTCGTTCGGGTTCGGGAAAATCGACCTTATTGGGTATTTTGGCAACATTAGATCAGGCCAGCAGTGGAAAATTGGTGGTATGTGGTGAGTCAATTGCAGAATTAAACGAAGAACAACGTGCAGAAGTTCGTTTAAAGCATATTGGTTTTGTGTTCCAGTCATTTCAGTTATTGCCGCATTTGACGGCACTGGAAAATGTGATGTTGCCACTACGTTTGCAGGAAAAATTTAAATATGCAGAGGCAGAACAAAAAGCCCTCAACTTGCTGAAACGTGTGGGTTTAGAACGACAAGCACAGCAAACGCCGAAAGTGCTTTCGGGAGGTGAGCAACAACGTGTCGCCATTGCACGCGCTTTAATTCGTGAACCTAAAATTATTTTTGCCGATGAACCGACAGGAAACTTGGATGGTGAAACTGCAACTGAAATTGAGCAATTGTTATTTGAATTGAACCGTGAGTTGCGCACAACTTTGGTTTTGGTCACGCATGACCCGAAACTGGCGGCACAATGTCAGCGCCATTACGCTTTAATTGATGGGCAATTGGTTGAGCAATTTGCAGCTAAGCCAACCGCTGCCATAACAGGAGGATGAAATGAACGCATTATTTCATCCACTGTTAAAGCAGAGTTTTAAAAGCAGTGGTGTCTATTTACTGATTATTGCGCTGACTTTAGCGATTAGCGCGACCACAGCCTTAAAGTTTAGCAATGAGCAAATTCAAAATGCTGTAGCGTTGCAAGCGGCAGAAATGTTGGCGGGTGATTTAGTCCTGAGCGACAATGAACCCATTGCACAAGACTGGCAGGATCAGGCGACTGCACATCAGTTACAACAGTCGCATGTGACTGTATTTAGTTCGATGGCACATACTCAAGCACAATTTGTGATGGTGAATGTCAAAGCGATTGAGCACAATTTTCCGTTACGCGGTGAATTACGGGTGAGTCCTGCAGCGGACAAGATTCAGTCTGGCGAAATTTGGCTCAGCCAACGTGCTATGGATTTACTTCACGTTAAACTGGGTGAAACAGTAAATATTGCCGATGCAGCATTTACCGTGACTGCCAAAATTGAACATGATTCTAATCAGGAACTCGGTTTTTCAGGTTTTTCGCCGACAGTAATTATTTCACAGGCCGATGTGGCACGTACCCACGCGATTCAAGTGGGTAGCCGCATAGATTACCGTTTGTTGTTGGCAGGCAGCGCCAAAGATACACAAAATTTTGAGCAGTATTTTAAAACACATACACAACAGCCTGCACAGGCACAGCAAACGGCCAGCCCTGAACAAAACTTTGAAGAACAAAGTAGTTTAAGACTACGCAATGCCAGTGAAGGCAATACTCGCTTAATGCGCCCCATTGCCAATTTAGATACCTTTTTACAGTTAGCGAATATCCTGACCATTTTATTGTGTGGGATTGCGATTGGTTTGACCAGTCAGCGCTATGTGCAACAAAATCAGGATCATATCGCCTTATTACGTTGTATTGGTGCAAGTAAACGACAAATTTTAGCCGCTTATTTGGCTTTGCTTGCTTTGGTCTTAATTATCGCTATGGGCATTGGCAGTATTTTGGGCGTGACGTTGGGCTATGCTTTGTTGCAAATCATGCTGCAACTGATTCCGCACCTGGAAATTCAATTTTCAGCCATGGCAATGTTGCTTGGGCCATTGCCAATCGCCATGCTCACCAGTGCTGTGGTGTTGTTGGGTTTTGTGCTGCCTAATTTATTGCAATTGCTGAATACCGCACCGATTCGCGTGATTCGCCAACAAGACAAAAGCATGCGCGCTTGGTGGTGGATGTTGCTTACAGGGACGCTAAGTCTAATCGTATTTTGTGTGGTCTTGACCGAAAGTTTAGTGCTTAGTACATGGGTGATTGGTGCGATTATTGCGCTGTGCGTATTGCTGTATGGAGTGGTGTGGAGTTTATTAAAATTATTGCGTCATTCTAAAGGCAGACTCGCAGCGTATATTCGTGCGCCTGCTGTCACGGCATTTCAAATTACTGCATTGGCTTTAGGATTAAGTTTAATTACGGTACTTGCAGTGTTGCGTACCGACCTGCTAGATCGTTGGCAGCAGCAATTGCCCGAAGGAACACCCAATCAGTTTGTTTACGGCTTGCCACCGTTTGATATGCCTGAGTTTCAACAACAATTAACGCAGCAGCAGTGGCACAGCACGCCACTTTATCCAAATATACGCGGGCGTTTGGTCGCCAAAAATGATCAACCTTTTGCCGACGCCTTAATTCAGCAAAGCAATACGTTAAGACGCGAACTCAACCTGACACAGTCTGAGCGTTATCCTGCCGATAATATCATTGTAAATGGGCAAGCCAATTTCAGTGCAGTGGGACAAGTGTCAGTAGAAGCAGATACGGCTGCCGAGTTGGGCATTCAAATTGGTGATCGACTCAGTTTTAGTTTGCCTGAAGGCATACTTGAAGCCGAAGTGATTAATCTGCGTACGGTGGAGTGGGAAAGCTTTAGTCCAAATTTTTTCTTTATTTTTTCACCGCACACTATGGATGAAAATGCAGGCAGTTATTTGGGCAGTTTCTATGTGCCTGAAGCAGATAAACCGAAACTAATTCAATTGATTCAGCAATTTGCCAACACAGTGTTTATTGATGTCAGCCTAATTTTGGATGAAATTAAACGCATTGTGAATGTGTTGGTGCAGATCATCACCATTTTAGCCATTTTGGTGAGTGTGTCTGGGCTGTTGGTATTAATCGCGTGTTTAAACTTGCTGATGGATGAGCGCAAACGCGAAGTGGCATTGCTGCGTTCTTTTGGCAGTTCTAAACAAAAGCTCAAACGTATGTTAAGTCTAGAAATTGGTTTTATGGGGTTTTTGGCGGGAATTGTGGCGTGTTTATTTGCCGAAGTCATTAGTGCTGTTGCCAGTTACCGCATGGATTTAATGCTGCAACCGCATTGGGAAATCTGGCTGATTTTGCCTGTATTTATGACCGTGTTGTGTGCCTTGATAGGACGTTATCGTTTAAGTTATTTGTGCGATATTCCGCCACTACAAAGTTTAAGAGAGATGAATCAGTCCTGATTCATCTCTCGTTTATGGTGTTCTGCTAGTTGTAAGGTTGATTGCTCAACCCAGACTGCGTTGCATCATGCTAAGCAGTTCTTGCCAAAGAGGTTGAATTGGAGCAAGCAGTTTATGGCAATACCAGTAAAATGCAGCACAACCCAATGGTGCAAGGAGCATCGCAAAACTGTTCACTAAGTTACTGTGTTTGCTGCGTTGTCCAAGGTACCAAATGAGTGTCATGGCTGCGCCCATGAGCATGCCGCCAATATGTGCAGCATTATTAATGCCACTGATCATAAAGCCCATACCTAAGTTCAGTGCCATCACCATCACCAAAGTCTTGCCATCCAACAGAAATTTTTGGCGAGGTAATTGGGGCAATAACGCCAATACCGTCAGTGCAGCTCCAAGTCCCATCACTGCACCCGATGCACCTGCACCCACGCTAGGTAACAGCTTTGGATTAGCGACACCTTGTTCGAGCAGGGTATAGCTGTCTTGAATGCTGACATAGCCACTAAGCAGGCTACCCATCAAACCTGCGCAAACATATAACACTATAAAATAGACACGCCCAAACAACTGTTCACTGACGCTGCCAAAAATATACAAGGCCCACATATTTAACATTAAATGTACTAAACCGAAATGAAAAAACATGCTGCTGAACAGGCGAATGGGTTCCGCCAAAAAGGTTAAAGGTGCATAATCAGCACCCCAGCGTATTGCATCTTGCGGGCTAGGATTGCTAATGTTCATGCCGTTGAGCACTTGCCATGCAAACAAAGCCACGTTTATTGCAATCAGGGCTGCGGTAATCCACCACAGGTGAATTTCAACTTTATTGTTGCGCAGGTTTGGGGGATGTTGGGACATATATTTGAATATTGTGTCGTAGTGATCAATCTAAGCTTAACACGAAAAAATAACGCTTCAGGAGCCATGCACCAAGATGAAAGCTTTTTTTATACGAACTTTGTTAATTCTTGTCAGTGTGGTGCTTTTGGTTCAATTATGGATTTTTAGCAGCTTGGTGTGGTGGCGTACGCAGCCTGTGCAATCGACCATGATGATGCGTTTGGATTATTGGGCTGAACCGAGTAAGCCTATACAACATCAATGGCGCGACTATGACCAACTCAGTGATAATTTAAAGCGAGCGGTGGTGACTGCCGAAGATGGCAAATTTATGCAACATCATGGCTTTGACTGGGAAGGTATTCAAACTGCGCTGGAACGGAACAAAGATGAAGGCAAGGTTGTTGCAGGTGGTTCCACAATTTCTCAGCAGCTCGCCAAGAATTTGTTTTTATACAATAAGCGATCTTTTTTGCGTAAAGGGCAAGAAGTTGTGGCGACATGGATGATGGAACGCATGTGGTCAAAGCAGCGTATTTTAGAGGTCTATCTCAACTCGGTAGAATTTGGCGATAATATTTATGGTGCCGAAGCTGCGGCACAGCATTATTTTGGCAAAAGTGCAAAAAGTTTAAGCCGTGATCAAGCAATTTTCTTGGCTGCGATTTTAACCAATCCAAAATATTTTCAGGAACATCGTAATGCGGGGGCATTAAAAGCCCGTAAACAGATGGTGCAGCGCTATATGCGTTATGCGGAAATTCCCTAAATTGAGCGAAAACAAACTATAAAATGTGAAAATATCCACAAAGCCTAATTTTTTAGGCTTTTTTTATGAAAATGTCACAAAATTGAAGCATACTTGTAGCAGTGCCAAACATTTTAAAAAAGCATAGGTGGGTATGAATACGGCAACAGGCGCGACTCCTGCGCAAACAGAATATACATATAATGATCGCTACATTAACCGCGAACTGTCTATTTTAGATTTCCATTTGCGCGTGCTTGAGCAAGCTGTCGATCCGTTGCATCCTTTGTTGGAACGCATGAACTTCCTGCTGATTTTTTCACGTAACTTGGATGAGTTTTTTGAAATTCGTGTTGCGGGCATGATGGAACAATTGGACTTGGGCAATGAAAGCCGTAGTCCAGATGGTTTAACCCCTAAGCAGGTGTTAGATCAAATTTCTAAAACAGCACATGCTGCTATTGAACGCCAGTACCGTATTTTAAATCAGGAAATTTTGCCAAAATTACGTGAAGAAGACATTTGTTTCTTACGTCGTGGTGAATTAACCCCTGCACAATCGGCATGGGTGAAAAAATATTTCCAAGAGCAAGTTGCCCCTGTATTAACCCCAATTAGCCTAGACCCTGCACATCCATTTCCACGTTTGGTCAATAAAAGTCTGAATTTTATTGTGACTTTAGAAGGGAAAGATGCTTTTGGTCGTCAAATTGATTTGGCGGTTGTTCCTGCACCACGTTCATTACCACGTGTAGTGCGTTTACCCGATGAACTTACAGGCGGTAAAGAGCACCACGTCATGCTTTCAGCAATTATTCATGAGCATGTGTCTGACTTATTCCCGGGCATGACTGCGACTGGATGCTATCAATTCCGTGTGACCCGTAATGCAGATTTGGCGTTAAATGAAGATGTAGAAGACTTGGCCAAAGCCCTAAAAGGCGAATTAAACTCACGCCGTTTTGGTCGTGCGGTACGTTTAGAAGTAACGCACAACTGCCCGAAAGCCATTTATGATTATTTGCTAGATGAGTTCGATCTTGAAGAAGAACAACTTTATAAAGTAGATGGCCCAGTGAACTTGGCACGTTTATTGTCTAATTTTAAACGTCCACATTTACGTTATGATTCACATACACCCGCCATTCCAAAGGTGTTAAAAAAGTCTGAAAATATTTTTTCAGCGATGCAAAAGCAAGACATTTTATTACACCATCCGTTTGAATCTTTTGCACCCGTGATTAACTTGCTGCGTGAAGCTGCACGTGATCCACAAGTCTTGGCAATCAAACAAACTTTATATCGTAGTGGCGCAGATTCTGAAATTGTACAAGTGCTTGCAGAGGCTGCACGAAACGGTAAAGAAGTGACTGCGGTGATTGAACTGCGTGCACGTTTTGATGAAGAATCTAACATTGCTGTGGCTAACGTGTTGCAAGAAGCGGGCGCTGTGGTTGTGTACGGTATTGTGGGGTATAAAACCCACGCCAAAATGATTTTGGTGGTGCGCCGTGAAAATAATAAATTGGTGCGTTATGTACATTTAGGCACAGGTAACTACCACGCAGGCAATGCGCGTATTTATACCGACTATGGTTTACTGACCACAGACAAAGAGCTGTGTGAAGATGTACATCGTATTTTCCAAGAGCTAACAGGCATGGGTAAAATGGCAAAACTGAAAAAGTTGTTGCATGCACCATTTACCCTGCACGCACAGTTGGTGAATTATATTGATGAAGAAATTGCCAATGCTAAAGCAGGTAAGCCCGCACAAATTATTGTGAAAGTGAATGCACTGACTGAAATGCAATTGATCAATAAATTGTACGAGGCGTCTCAGGCGGGTGTGCAAATTGATCTCATCATCCGTTCAATTTGCTGCTTGCGCCCAGGTTTGCCGGGCTTATCGGAAAATATCCGTGTGCGTTCGATTGTCGGACGTTTCCTTGAACATACCCGTGTCTATTATTTCTCTAATAATTGCAATCCACGTATTTATTGTTCAAGTGCTGACTGGATGGATCGTAACTTATTTAACCGCGTTGAAGCGTGTTTCCCAATTGAAGATCCAGCTTTGAAAAAGCGTATTTATGAGCAAGGTTTATTGACCTACATGCAAGACAATCAACAGGCGTGGCTGTTGCAGGGTGATGGAACTTGGGTGCGTGTAAAAGCAGCTGAGGGTGAAGAACCACACAATGCGCAGCGTATCCTGACCGATAGTATTGTTTAGTTTCAAACATTTATAACAGGTAAAAAGAGCGATGCCAGACATCGCTCTTTTTTTGTTTCTAATATTTATTTAAGACTTATATTTTTGATTGATATTTATTGATCAATAATTTAAGAAAAACAGCACATCGCATCATCCGCATTCATAATTTTGCGATAAATACTTTTCACATAACCATGCACCAGTTGTTCTGAAGCATTCAGGTTGGCAGCAACTTGTTGTGAAGGTAAACCTTGTCCTGAAAGCGCCAATATTTCATGTTCAGTTTTAGAGAGTGCCAAAGAATGACCATGTGCGACAATGGATTGTTCGCAGGCTAAGATTTCATTGGCTAAGTTGCCGTCTAGCGGTGAGCCGCCACGTAAAATGGTGCGAATCTGGTTTTGCATGCCTGTTGCAGATTGGTCGCTAAAGACATAGGCTGAAATGCCTAAATGAATAGCTTGTAGCAATTGTTTGGGCATACTGGAAGGCAGCACTGCCACAATTAAGGTGTCTTTACGGAAAAGTTTGAGATTTTGGATAAAATCAATTTGAGCTTTTGACCAAGACTGTAAATTGATAAATACCAAATTAGGCAAATGTTGCTGCACCATCAGCACTGCATTTGCGAGCGATGGGCTGCAAAGTAGAACCTCTTTAGGGTAGCCAAAATTTTGTAAAATGTGGCTTAAATTTTGTGATGCTTCTACCTGATCATCAATCAGCAGAACAGGCACAGGTAAAATGAGATCTCTGTGAATCATGACAAATACTCCTGTGCTGTTCTATAAATAATTTTGATAAATAGATTGTGCGTGATATTGCTGTAACTGAATATCCTTAAATATAGTGATTTTTATATAAAAAGGGTAAATATAAGTAATTGTTGCTGAATATTTTTTTTGAAATGTGTTGAAAACGTGAGTAATGTAACTCGATACCGTTCTTTCGTTCAGTGGTAAGAGTGGATTGTTGAATTTGTGATGAATCTCACATTTTAAAAACTTGTTCATATTTATAAGTCACTTAAATCATCCTGAACTGCAAAAACAATACACATTTTTGAACGAAAAATAAAAAAGGAGCCAGATTGGCTCCTTAATGAAATGTTGGATCGTGTGTCTAAATTTAGACTGCGTTTTGAGTGATTTTCTGTAAAATCTGCAGCAAAACGTCAAATTCACTTTGTAATGGCGTGCTTTTACGCGTCACTAAAGCCAAAGTACGGCTTGGTGCAGCCTCAATACTTTTGATCTGTAAATCTGGATTCGATTTGATCATGGCATTATGAATTGCAATTTCAGGCAATAGGGTAAAGCCTAAATTTGCAGACACCATTTCAACCAAGGTCGGCAAAGAGCTGGCTTTTAAACGATGATCGTTTTTGCGTTCACCAATCGGGCAAGCACTTAAAGTGTGATCACGTAAGCAATGACCTTCTTCAAGCAGCATTAAACGCGATAAATCCAAATCATCTAAAGAATTGGCCTGAGCTGATTTTTGGTCACCCTTGTGATAAACCAAGAACAAATCTTCTTTAGAAATTTCAGCCACTTTCAAACCACGCGTATCGAATGGCAGGGCTAACACCACCATATCTAAATTGCCGTGTTCCAGTTTTTCGACAATTTTTTCACTTTGCGCTTCGTGTAAATGCAATTGAATTTTAGGTAGCTGCTTATGCACTTCATCTAACAGTTGCGCCAAAATAAATGGGGCAATGGTTGGAATCACGCCTAAGTGTAAATCACCTGTGAGAGGCTCACTCATTTCACGGCTTAAACGCATTAAGTCCTGTGCATCTGCTAACAGAACACGGGCGCGTGCTACGACTTGTTCACCCAATGGGGTTAAACGTACATTCTGTCGATCACGTTCTACCAGTACGCCGCCAAGCAGGCGCTCCAGTTCCATGATCCCGCCAGACAAAGTCGACTGAGTTACAAAAGAACGGCGAGCCGCTTCTGTAAAATGTAACGTTTCAGACAGTGTAACGAGGTATGACAGCTGTCTTAAAGATGGTAATGCAGCCATAGTGTCCTAATGATTATGATTTAAAGTGGTGAGCAAACAGTTCGCTAAGATGAGGAATAAAGTGTGGAGGAATATCATGCCCCATTCCTTTGATTAATTCAAACTTAGCGCTTGGAATCGCTTTCGCAACAGCCTTACCATGCCCTGGTGGGAGCAAACGATCTTGCGAACCATGTACCACAAGGGTAGGTTGCTGAATTTGTTTGTCCAGTTGTAGCAACGAGCCTGTACATAATATTGCTAAAAACTGTTGAAGTACACCCGCAGGGTAATAACTTCGCTGATATAATTTGCGTGCAGTTTGCATGGCTTCGAGTTGGTTCACGTAGCCAGGTGAGCCTATCACCTTAAATAGTTTTAAACTATGATCAACAATACCATTTTCATCCTGCGATTTTGGTCTTTCTAACAGACTGAACAGTTGTTTAGGAAATGGTGGTGGTAAAAAAGGCTGATTGTTGCTAGTAAATAATAAGCCTAAATTATTTACTTTATCTGAATATTTTGCTGCAAGGATTTGCGCAATCATGCCGCCCATTGAAGCACCGATGACATCAGTCTTTTCAATGCCCAAGCGCTCTAAAAGTAGCGCTGCATCTTCCGCCATGTCATATAAATTATAAGGCGCGCCTTGGTTTTGTAGTCCTAAGCTAAAACGCCCCATCATTTTATAGGTATTTAGGCGTGGGCCTTTATGGCGAATTTTTGACGACAAACCAATATCCCGGTTGTCATAGCGGATCACCCGATAACCCTGATCAATTAAAGATTTACAGAAGAAATCGGGCCAATACAACATTTGCGCACCCAGCCCCATGATCAGTAAAATTGGAGGATCTTCAGTCTTACCGCCAATTTCGACATGCAGCTCAATTCCATTGCCTAAATCGACCTTGGTTTCGTGCATAAATGCCGTATAAGGCGAAGTATTAAACTGAAGTGCGCTATTCATGTTGTTGTCCTCATTCAAGGCAAAGCCGAAGCCTTGCCCTTATTATTATTTTATTCTGTTATTGGCAATAAGTCTGGCACTAATTTAGTCAAACTCAAGCGTTGTTTAGCCGCAGTTGCTCCTAAAAGTACAAAGCCACGCAGGGTGTCAGTTTGGTCATAAGCTCTAGCAATCATGCCATCATCAAACTCTTCAGTATGCCAGTTCACATCTACCCCAAGTGGTGCAGGTAAAACAGTGAGTGGTGCAGCTGGTGTTTTAACCGCAACAGGCATGGCAGGGTAGTGCACCTGTGTGGTTTCACCATTTAAGGTTTTAGCTAAGGCACGTGCCTGCTGCATAATTGGCATTACATATGGCAAAAGAATTCCATTCACTTCGGCACAGTCACCCACTGCATAGATATCAGCTTGGCTGGTTTCGAGTTGTGCATTGGTCAATACACCACGGCTGGTTTCAATGCCTGCAGTTTTTGCCAGTGCAATATTCGGTTGTAAGCCAATTGCAGACAGAACGACATCGGCAATTAAAGATTGACCGCTGGTAATCGTCACTAAATAGTCGTCATTTTTAATTTTTGAAACTTTTTCAACAGTTGTGCCAAGTACAAAGTGAATGCCTGTTTCTTCTAAATTTTGTTTAAATGCGCTGGCAACATAATCAGGTAGTAAACGCCCAAGAGGTTGGGGCGCAAGGTCAATCACCGTGACTTGATGACCTGTTTGCTGTAAGTCGTTGGCAAATTCACAGCCAATTAAGCCTGCACCTAAAATCACCACACGTTTGTCTTGACGTTGTTCAAGCTGTTGGCGAAATGCGGTGTAATCACTTAAATTATTTACCACATGAATGTCATCACTGCCATCGCCCGCAATGGCTAAACGTACAGGATTCGCACCCACTGCCAAAACCAATTTAGAATAAGGTTGTTGGCTGCTTACACCCTCTTTTTCTAATTCAAGTACATGCGCTTCTGCATCAATTGCTTTAACCCAAGTGTGGGTTTCAATACGCATATTGAGTTGGCTTGCCATTTTAGCTGCATCGCCCAATGCAATTTGAGCAGGGGCTTTATTGCCCGCCAATGCATTAGATAAAGTTGGTTTGGCATAATTGGCAGCATCATCTGCACAAATCATGACTAACTCTTGTTCTGCATTTAGCTTACGAAACTCGCGTGCAACAGTATAACCTGCCATGCCTGAACCAATAATAACGATAGGATGCATAAGGTGTACTCCAAATGAGGGCATAG
The DNA here is from genome assembly GCF_013390985.1 of Acinetobacter sp. Swhac1. Taxonomy (NCBI): domain Bacteria; kingdom Pseudomonadati; phylum Pseudomonadota; class Gammaproteobacteria; order Moraxellales; family Moraxellaceae; genus Acinetobacter; species Acinetobacter sp. Swhac1. The sequence continues at coordinate 107,311 of NZ_JACASN010000005.1, forward strand.
AAATTGGCGTTAAAAAAAGACCATCGGACATGGTCTTTTCGTGGTCTTAAACTTCAATCATTTCAAAATCAGCTTTTGAAACGCCGCAGTCTGGGCAAGTCCAGTCATCAGGAATATCTTCCCATAATGTACCTGCCACAATACCATCTTGAGGCCAGCCTTCTGCTTCGTCATAAATCCATCCACAAACGATGCATTGATACTTTTTCATTCAATTCTCCATAAACCGATCTTTAAATTTCCAGATCAGCAAAAAACTTATCTACGACTAGTTGTATGATATATCTATTTGATTAAATTTTTACGCAGTTATACGGCTAAAGTAAAGTAAATAAGCGATTTTAATCTGTGCTTTTATAGAATGAATAGCTGCATGGGACATAACCGCGCAGAAAAGACCTCTTTTGATATAGATACGGCATTGTAATGAGAGAATGGCTGCAGGAAAAATCACGTTTTTATGCGTTTAAATGCCATTTAAGACCTTGGTCGTACAGTAAAAGTCTTATATTTTTGCTATTTTATTATGGAATAAATATATTAATATTTTTAAGTATTTTTTAAGTATATTAAAGTTTATATAAATCAAAACCTTGTAGTGTTTTGATGCGTGATTGATGGCAGTCTTGCCGATTCGATCACTAGCCTTATGTGAAAATAAACGGTAAAATTCAACCATTCTTTAGTCACATTTCTGATCTTCCATGAGCAATTTGTCTACTTTTTTGTGGTCGCATATTCGTACAGTTCCTGATTTTCCAAAACCAGGCGTAGATTTTTATGATTTAACGCCTTTGTTTATGAATAATTTGGATTCATTAACAGATGCTTTAATTGCCAGCATTCCTGCAGAAAAATTAGCTGAAGTTGAAAGCTTTATTGCAGTAGAAGCACGTGGTTTTGTATTGGCGAGCCTTTTGGCACAGCGTACAGGCAAAGGTTTGGTACTTGTGCGTAAAGCAGGTAAATTGCCACCACCAGTTGTGGGTGTGGGTTATAGCTTAGAATACGGTTTAGACCGTTTAGAAATGGCTGCCGATGTGCAAGCGCAAAAAGTCATTATTGTAGATGATGTATTGGCGACAGGTGGCACTTTAAAAGCAGTGAAACAATTGGCTGAAAAATGTAATCATCAAGTTTTAGGTGCAAGCATTTTCCTAGACTTACCAGATTTACACAAAAATTTAGGTTTAGATATTTGGTCCGTATTGGACAATAAATCTAAACCAGAACAAGCAGTGGCTTAATCCTTTTAAGTTATTGTAACTGCTGTAAAAAAGCCTGATCTCCATAGTTGTGATCAGGCTTTTTTAATGGGTGATGTTTAATTGATTATTTTTAATGGATAGCTTTGACTTTATTTGGCAAGATAAGCTTGTTCGATTTGCTGAATACAAGAATTAATATTTTCTGGATGCAATAAGCGATGATGCCCAGACTCAAAAGTAGAGGTCTGCATATAGTTTTCTAAAAATGCTTGCGCGGCATGCATATCCAAAATTTCATCGCCCAATTCTAAATAAGCCAATTGTGGAATATCGTGCTGCAAGTCATCATCTGAAATTGCAGGATAGTCATTGCGAAACGTGGGAGCTAAACTTGGATTTGCCACCACACACGGAATATGGTGCGACAAAGACATTTTGAGTGCCCAATAGCCGCCTAGACTATGTCCCACCAAAATTTCAGGCTTAATTTTTTGAATGATATTGTGATAAAAATCGGCAACAGTTTGATAATTTAAGTTGCGATAATCGACATTGATACAAAATTTTTGTTTTGCATCTATGGCATGGAATTTAGTCGACTCCCGCGAGGAATCTAATCCATGTAAAAACAAGACTTTTAAAGCACATGTATTCATTGCCAGATTCACAAAGTTAAACATCTTGAGTCAAACTGAGCCTAAAGATAAAGTGGATAGAAAATAAAATATTTAGACTGATACATCAGCAGGTTTAAAAACAGCAAAATACGGTCTTTTTCATCTATTTTCTGAACAATATTGTAGTGCGCTTAGCCTGAGAAAGAAGTTAGCTTTTGGTCTAAGTCTACAAAAAATCACAAAAGCAAGTGGCAATTTAAAAAATAAATTGCTCGAGTCAGAGAAGGCATACGAAATCGTGTCTAAATCTGCTATTCTATTGAACTTCTTTTTTTAGTAATTATTCGAGGCAGAGATGACGCAACATAACGCTCAATCGACTTCTGAACCCACTATTTCCGAAAACGATTTAATTGCGCAGCGTCATGCCAAGTTAAAGCAAATTCAAGAACAAGCGCAGGCGAAGGGAACTAGCCCTTGGCCAAATACGTTTAAGCGTGAAAACTACGCAGAAGATTTGCAGGCACAATTCGCAGAAGTTTCTAAAGAAGAAATTGAAGCAGGCGAAAAAGTGTATGTGTCTGTAGCAGGTCGTGTGATGTTGAACCGCGGTTCATTCATCGTAATTCAAGACATGACAGGTCGTATTCAGTTGTATGTGGCGCGTAAAGAACTTAGTGCTGAAACATTAGAGACGATCAAGAGCCTAGATTTGGGCGATATTATCGCAGCGAAAGGCTATATTGGTCGTTCAGGCAAAGGCGATTTATATGTTCATATTCAACATTTTGAATTGTTGACCAAATCTTTACGTCCATTACCAGACAAATATCATGGTTTAAGCGATACCGAAGCGAAATATCGTAAGCGTTATTTAGACTTAATCGTAAATGAAGACACCCGTAAAACCTTTGAAATTCGTGCCAAAGTGGTTTCGGGTATTCGTGCATTTTTAACTGAACAGCGTTTTATGGAAGTTGAAACGCCAATGATGCATGTGATTCCTGGCGGTGCATCGGCACGTCCATTTGAAACGCATCATAATGCTTTAGATATGCCGTTATTCTTGCGTATTGCGCCTGAATTATATTTAAAGCGTTTAGTGGTTGGCGGTTTTGAACGTGTGTTTGAAATTAACCGTAACTTCCGTAATGAAGGGGTGTCTACACGTCATAACCCTGAATTTACCATGATCGAATTCTACCAAGCTTATGCCGACTATAAAGATTTGATGGCATTGACTGAGCAAATGCTAGAAAAACTGGCTTTGGATATTTTGGGTACTACCGATGTGCCGTATGGCGATGAAGTGTATAGCTTCAAAGGCCCATTCAAGAAAATTTCTATGTTTGATGCCATTCTTGAGCATAATCCACAATTCACGCCAGAAAATGTTAATGACCGTGATTTCTTGGCTAAATTTGTGCAGGAAGAATTGAAAGAACAGGTGAAGCCTGGTTTTGGTTTGGGCAAACTACAAACCATCGTGTTTGAAGAAACCGTAGAAACTCAATTACGTCAGCCGACTTTCATTACAGAATATCCTGCAGAAACGTCGCCTTTGGCACGTCGTAATGACGATAACCCACACATTACTGACCGTTTTGAGTTCTTTATTGGTGGTCGTGAATTGGCGAATGGTTTCTCAGAATTAAATGACCCGATTGACCAAGCTGAGCGTTTCCAAGCACAGGTTGCAGAAAAAGACGCAGGCGATGATGAAGCGATGCATTACGATGCAGACTTTGTTGAAGCTTTGGAATACGGCTTACCACCAACTGCAGGTGAGGGCATCGGGATTGACCGTTTGGTAATGTTGTTTGCCAACGCTGCGAGTATCCGTGATGTGATTTTATTCCCACACATGCGTCATAAAAACTAAGTTTTAGCGCATCGTTGGCGACATAAAAAACAACCTGCAGAAATGCAGGTTGTTTTTTTGTTGTAACTTAAAGTTAAACACTTGCCACCAATTTTTTGATCATAGGTCGCTGGCGTTGACTGGCAAGCCATAAATCATGCTGCATTTGTAAATTCAACCAAAACTCTGGTGAGGTTTCTAAGGCTTCACTCAAACGAATCGCCATATCTGCAGAAATTCCAGTATGACCATTCAAAATGCGAGATAGGTTTGCACGTGTCACTCCAAGTGCTTGAGCCACTTCAGTCACAGAAGTTTCACCAATATATTCGCGCAACATTTCGCCCGGATGAGGTGCATTAAACATCATATTCATCTTTGTACTCCTGCGCTAGAAGCTATGTGATAATCCAAATAATCTACAATGTAGACATCACCATCTTCAAATTTAAAAATTACACGCCAATTACCATTTACTGTTAGTGACCATTGATCTTGTAGATTTCCACTCAATTTATGTAAACGCCAATTGGGTGGAGTTCGCAAATCATTCACCGTAGATGCAGCATGTAGTGCTGCAAGTATTAAACGTAATTTTGTAGAATGCGCTGCTTGAATACCTGCTGTTGAACCAGTTTGGAAAAAAGCCTGAAGACCTTTATGTTTAAAACTCTTAATCAAGCCTTAGTATCCAAGTGTATTGTGTATATGTGCAGTATACGATAATTTCGAGTTTAATCAATCAACCAGTTTTGGCGGGGGTTAAGTGCATCTTGCGTAATCCGCAGAAACTTAAAGTGATGATGCTTATAACAACGCCGTTTGAATCCGTACTTTCATCTCTAAAGCTTGCTGCAAAATATGCGCTTTCATCCAAGTTACTTGTGTACCCATGGGGTTGGTTTTAATAGCAGTGTTTAAGAAATCCAGTTTTTCTTGCGAAAATAATTGCGTTTCAATCGCTTGATGCAGTTCTGCCGTGGTTGCATTTAAAGGCACATCTACCAAATAAAAACCTTTAGGATAATTATAAAATGCATACATTAAGTTAAAGGCTTTTTGTTCGGCCTTTAAATTGCCCGCACCAATTTCATAGCTGCGGTCTTGATTGCTATGCGTCACGCCTATTAAAAAGGAGAGTTGTTGATCACGGCAACGCAAACCAAATTGCAGCCCAATCTGATCTGCACTGAGTTCATGTTGCACAAAAACATTCAGCATTGAAGCATCATCGTTTAAAGGCTCTTGTAGGACGAGTAGCTCAGGGCTGTGCTGATACAAAAAACCAGCCAGCTGCGCCTGTTCAAGTTTGGATTTGATCTGTTCAATCTGTGGCATGGGAGCATCTTAAAAATAAAAAAATATGTTTTTACTTTAAGCATTTTTTGTTCATGCTTGAAGCACTGAATTAGATGAATAATCTATGAAGTTATTCAAAAATGAGCAGCTTGTAAGCGCGATTTGTATGTATCAAACGTAGCGAGAATGACGTTAAATTTCAATATATGATGGAATAAACTATTGATTAAATAAAACTTATACTGCTTATTGGTTTTCTTTTATATGAGCTTTTTGCATATAAATATAATAAAACAAGCAATAGTCTGCATAACTAAGTCACTATAATGAAAATCAAATTCTATCTGTGTTATTCGTACACAAGTTTAAGTACATCTGGTGTGATCAATGTCAATAAATCAGGAAAGACTTACTCATCTTAAACAGCTTGAAGCTGAGAGTATTCATATTATCCGTGAAGTTGCAGCCGAGTTTGAAAATCCAGTCATGTTGTATTCGATTGGTAAAGATTCAGCGGTAATGTTGCATTTGGCTTTAAAAGCATTCTATCCAGCGAAACTGCCATTTCCACTGTTACATGTGGATACAGGCTGGAAATTCAAAGACATGATCACTTTCCGTGACAACATGGCAAAACAGCACGGTTTTGACTTGATTGTTCATCAAAATAAAGAAGGGGTAGATGCCAACATTAACCCATTCGATCATGGCAGTTCTAAATATACCGACATCATGAAAACCCAAGGCTTAAAACAAGCTTTAGATAAATACGGTTTTGATGCGGCATTTGGTGGCGCGCGTCGTGATGAGGAAAAATCACGTGCCAAAGAACGTGTTTATTCTTTCCGTGATGCAAAACATCGTTGGGACCCGAAAAATCAGCGTCCTGAATTGTGGAATTTGTATAATGGCAAGGTCAATAAAGGCGAAAGTATTCGTGTGTTCCCATTGTCTAACTGGACTGAATTGGATATTTGGCAATACATTTACCTCGAAAGTATTCCATTAGTACCGTTGTATTTGGCTGCAGAACGTCCTGTCGTTGAGCGTAGCGGCACTTTAATTATGGTCGATGACGAACGCATGCCGTTGCTAGAAGGTGAAGTTCCACAAATGAAATCGGTACGCTTCCGTACTTTAGGTTGTTATCCACTTACGGGTGCAGTCGAATCAGAAGCGAATACCTTGCCTGAAATTATTCAGGAAATGCTATTGGCAACCAGTTCAGAGCGTCAGGGTCGTATGATTGACCACGATGAAGCTGGCTCGATGGAAAAGAAAAAGCAAGAAGGTTACTTCTAATCTCTCCTGAAAAATCTCCCCAAACCCCTCTTTATAAAGAGGGACTTATAAAAAGCGGAGCAAAGCCTCCCTTTATAAAAGGGAGATTTAGAGGGATTAAAGATTAAAAAACCGATTTCTAAAAAATATGTGGAGCTTTGAGCAATGTCTCATCAATCGAATTTAATTAGCCAAGATATTTTGGCGTATTTAAAACAGCACGAAAACAAAGATCTACTGCGCTTTTTAACTTGCGGTAACGTAGACGATGGTAAATCGACATTAATTGGTCGTTTGTTGTATGACTCAAAATTGATTTATGAAGATCAATTACAAGCCGTGACTCGTGACTCGAAAAAAGTCGGCACTACGGGCGATGCACCTGATTTAGCTTTATTGGTCGATGGTTTGCAAGCCGAGCGTGAGCAGGGCATTACCATTGATGTGGCTTATCGTTATTTTTCTACTGAAAAGCGTAAGTTCATCATTGCCGATACACCTGGGCATGAGCAATATACACGTAACATGGCAACAGGTGCATCGACTTGTGACTTGGCGATTATTTTGATTGATGCGCGTTATGGCGTACAAACTCAGACCCGTCGTCATACTTTTATTTCTAGTTTATTGGGCATTAACAATATTGTGGTTGCCATCAATAAAATGGATTTGGTGGATTATTCAGAAGCACGATTTAACGAAATTCAGACGGAATATGCGAACTTTGTGAATCAACTGGGTGATCGTAAACCATCGAATATTATTTTCACGCCAATTTCTGCCTTAAATGGCGATAACGTGGTGAACAAGTCTGAGCATACCCCTTGGTACACAGGCGATACTTTAATGGGAACATTGGAGTCGGTAGAAATTAACCGTAACTCGGCTCAAAATGATTTCCGTTTCCCTGTGCAGTATGTCAACCGTCCAAACCTTGACTTCCGTGGTTTCTGCGGCACGATTGCTTTGGGCGATATTCATGTGGGTGACCGCATTGTGGCCTTGCCATCTGGAAAAAGTTCGACAGTAAAAGAGATTGTGACTTTTGATGGCAATCTTGAACATGCAATTGCAGGTCAAGCTGTTACCCTAACCCTAAACGATGAAATTGATATTTCACGTGGTAATGTGTTGGTGCGTGAAGATCAGGCGCGTCCCGAAATATCACGTGCAGTAAATGCCACTGTGGTGTGGATGGCTGATCAGCCACTATCTATTGGCAAGTTATATAATTTAAAAATGGGTACGCAAACCGTCCCTGCAAAAGTCACAGCCATTCATTACCGTACCAATGTGAATACTTTGGAACAGGTGCAGGTTGAACAGCTTGAACTGAATGCAATTGCCAATGTCACCATCGAATTTGATGCGCCTGTGGTATTTGACCGTTATCAAGACAGTCGTTATACGGGTTCGTTTATTTTCATTGATCGTTTAAATAACGTGACCATTGGCGCAGGTATGGTTGAAGCTTGCGTAGAATGGACTGCACACAGTACACCTGTAACAGCCGAAGACCGTGCTGCACGTTTGGGTCAAAAACCAGCAGCAGTATGCATACCAAGCCAAGCACTTGAACAAGCGCAAGCGCTTGAAAGTTTGCTGATTCAGCAGGGTATTGTTGCCATTGCTAAAGCAGATTTAGATGCTACACAGGTTGCATTACTCCGCGAAACAGGCATTGTGGTGATTAGTGATGTAAGCAGTGGTGTAGATGCAGAGTTGACTGCGACAGCTACAGAAGAACTGGCAGAAAAAATTATTGCCCTAGTTCGCTTATAAAATTAGATTCGTTTATAAAATCGAATCCACATCCCCAAAAAACCGCTTTCACCTGAAAGCGGTTTTTTTATGTGCGTTCACTATATTGGAAAGTTTGTTTTTTAAGTGTGCTCTAAGGGTTCGCCATTGAGATGTTTGAGCATGGGTGTGAAGTGCCCATAGCTAATTTTTTGAGGTTGTATTTCAAAGCCATTTTTTTCATAAAAACTTAAAGCAGTCTGTGTGCTAAATACACTCATGTGCGATACATTTTTGCGCTTTAAATCGCTTATTGCTTCAAATAACAAGGCTTGACCAATACCGCGTTGTTGTACTTCGGGGGCAATGGCATGTTGTAAAATTTGCCCGCGATCACTCATCATAATAAAGCCAACCACCACATGCTGTAAGACATAGACCCAACAATTGTTGTAATGCAGCAGCATTAAAATATTTTCATAGCTTTTATTTTCTAGCCATGCCTGAATTTTGGCTTCATTGCGTTGATGATCTTGAATACAAGAGCGAATACTGGCGTGTAATACCGCAACCAAATTGGCGACATCTTGAATTTGTGCAGCTCTAATCATCTAGGCTTAGGTTGAGAGATAAAAACAAGGCTCTATTGGAAGCGAAAAGTGTTTAAAGAAATAGCAGAAAATTGTTGTGTTTTACTGCGTTATACTGCAGCACAAGTCCTATTTTTAAGGCAATCGGTATCATTGTGTAATTGAGCATTGCACTTTTTAGCGATGCATGGATGGAATCATCTGTTAAAGCATAAGCGTTGAATCGTGTAGCAGTGAATAGACGCTAAGTTCTGAAATGGTTATACTTTATTGAAACGCCTGAAATAAGAGCGAAAACCAAGATGGCAAAACTATTGTTATGGATTTTGTTGTTGATTACTGTTTATGCGGTCTGGAAAGTCTGGTTCAAAATAAAAATTAATCGTACTTTTCAGCAAAGCTGTCAAGATATTGCCAATATTGTCCAAGACCCGATTACCCACAAAGCACCGCGCCCTGTAGAAGAGGTGGTGGAAGAAGTTGCCGAATACGAACAGCAATTATTTGATGATATCGCAGAAATATTTTTAAGCTTAAAAGTATCTAGTCGTGACCCTGAAGATGCCGAAACTATTCAACAAGAAGTGCTGAATAAAATGCCTGCCAAAGCACATACGCAAATTCGTCAGTTAGACTTGGGGGAGTGGTCAATTTACTGGAGTTTTTACGAGCAATCCCTTGAATATTTTGTCGGCAAATACGGAGTTTTTATTACCCATGTAGACCGCTTTGGGCAAGAGCATAAATACAATAATTCAGAGCAGTTTCAAACAGATTGATTTTCATGCCTGATTTTCTGTTTATGATTTTACAGAGGTTTCTTGAAAATTAATTGCAGCATCTTCTTGTCAGTTAAGTGTTTGGTTAAATGTTGAGTTTTGCGCTATTTTCCCGAAAAGAGGTATCATGCCTTTTTCTTTTACATAGGCAGCATCAATGTCAGTTTTAGAAATCATTGCTGTGTTGATTAGTGTTTTAGGCGTGACCTTAACCATTAAGCGACATATAGCTTGCTGGGTGGTGAATTTTATTGCCTGTTTGCTGTATGCCTATTTGTTCTTTGAATATCAATTGTATGGCGAAACGGTATTACAAACCCTATTTATGGGCATGGCTGTTTATGGTTTTTTCCAGTGGAAAACTGCACAGCAGCAAAAACAACATATCGTCATTCAGAGCTTGCCACTCTATAAAATGTGGCTGCAAATTGCACTGAGTAGCTTACTGGGTTTATTGTTTGGACTAACTTTAAAGTGGTGGACACAAGCTTCACTGCCTTTACTGGATGCACAACTGGCCGCCATGAGTCTATTGGCAACCTATTGGATCAGTCGTAAATACTTGGCAACATGGGTGTTATGGATTGTGGTCGATCTAGTGTATATCGGCATGTTTATTTACAAAGAGTTGCTGCTAACGGCTGTCTTATATGCAGGCTTTGTGGTGCTGGCTTATTTGGGCTGGCGCGAATGGTATAAAATCCGCCAACAACATACGGCAGATTCTGCGCTGTGATGGTGTGTAGCGATGAGCAATCTGATTGATTTTAAACAGGCGCAGCTTAAACAATTTGATTTATTGGCATTGGATATTTGGGCGTATCCTGAGCGTTATTTACAGTTTGATTCGATTGCAGATTTTTACCAAGCCCAGTGGTTAGATGATTTCCCCAAAGGGACGACATGGTGTTCCACAGGACTAGATGATGGCGCAGAACATTTTTATGCCAAAATTGAATTTTATGGGCATTATTTAACTATTTATAGCCATGAAACCTATGCCGCTGAATTTGGCATCATTCACACAGAATAGACAAAATAGAGTCAATGACAGCAGGCGGAAAAAACATTTTAATAGCCTGAAAATAAAGTTGTATTTAGGATATAAAACAGCTTATACCCGTTGAGCATCAGCCAAATTATATTGCACGATGATGCTAGACCTACTCCATCAATAAACAAAATAAAAGGAACTCAAATGGCTCATCAATTTACTGTAAACGCCACCATTCATGGCGTTTCAATTGACGAATTTAAGCGTTTAGTGGCAGATGTTGCTTTGCATGAAGCAGTCTGCAAGCGTATTCCTGGTGAAAATTTGGAAATTTTAGAATCTAAAAAGAACGGTGATATTTACACTTTACGCCGTGCTTATAATTTAGATGTGAATATTCCAGATATGGCTAAAAAATTATTAAAAGATGCATTTCGTTTAAAACGCAATGATGTGACCCATTTAACGTCGCTTACTTCTACCGTGGAGCTTGGTGCAAACTTGCCTTTAGAAGCTAAAGGCGAGCGTAGTGTGACAGGCAACCATGAAAAAATTGATATTCAATTAAACTGGACAATTAAGGTTAAAGTGCCATTGATTGGCGGCATGTTGGAAAAACATGCAGAAGGGGAAATCCGTCGTTTCAGTGAGTTGGAAATTGGTATTGTAGAAGATGAACTCAAGAAAAATTTAGCGGCTTAACCCTGCATTTCTACTAGAAAAGATTGCTCTTAAATACATGCTTGGCGCTGCCGTTTTCGGTGGCGCTTTGTTTTTTGGACGTATTGAATTGTGATTGTTGATGCTGGGGTCATTTTACAGTGATCAATTTTTGATTTTTGAAAAAGTTTAGTGCTTGGCTTTATTGCATACAGACTATCGTCTTAATTTATTATTTAAATATAGTATATTTATTATGCTAATATTTTGACCAGATTTAAATTGAGTGTGAGTTCTGCCATGAAATTGATTCAGTTGTTATGTTTATCGGTTTTGCTGACCTTGGCCAGTCTATCTCCAGCAATGGCAGAGAGCAAAAAAGATCCACTTTTTGTCTTGCTTACCAGCAGTGATGCGCACCGCACCAAAATGGCAATTGGCATGAGCAATAACCAATTTGGCAAAGGTCATCCACTGACGATTTATTTGGTCGATCAAGGCGTAATGTTGGCATCTAACCGCTTTGAACATAAATATGCAGAGCATCAGAACATGCTGAAAAGTATTATCGCCAAAGGTGGTGATGTGTATATCTGCAAAATGTGTATGGAGCAGTACGGTGTGGTTGAAGGTGACTTAATGAAAGGTCTGAAATATGCCAATCCAGATGCTATGGGTGAAGCAATTTTCCGTCCAGGCACTCAGACACTGAGCTGGTAATTCGGCTGCTTGAAATGCAAAAGCCTTGTTGAAAAACAGGGCTTTTTTATTGCGGAATTTCTAGCGCATGGCGTATTTTTTTAAACGATAATCCAGTGCAGCGCGGGAAATTCCCAATAAGCGTGCCGCTTCAGATACATTGTGTTTGGCTTTTTGCATCGCGGTGATAATCAGTTGTTGCTCATGCTGTTCTAAATCAAAACCTTCGGTTAAAAGCGTGTCTAAATCTACGCTGTCTTGCTCATCTACAGTATGGTCGCTGTGCATTTGCGGAAACAGGGCATTCAGTTTAATCAGTTGTTGATCTTCCGTCAGTAGTACCGCACGTTCGAGCAGGTTTTCCAGTTCACGAATATTGCCAGGCCACGCATAGCTTTGCATAAAGTTAGTGGCTTTTTCACTGACGCCTTGAATTTGTTTGTCATACATTTTTTCAAAGCGTTTTAAGAAATGTGCAACCAATAATGGTAAATCTTCACGGCGTTCACGCAGCGGTGGAATTTGCACAGGAAAAATATTTAAACGGTAATATAAATCGGCACAGAAACGCCCAGTTTTAACCGCTTGTTCTAAATCTTCATTGTGCAGCAATCACGCGAACATCAATATGACGGGTTTGCGAATCTCCGACACGTTCCACTTCACCTTCTTTTAGCACACGCAGCAAAGCCGCTTGAGTGCGTGGTGAAAGTTTAATCACTTCATCTAAAAATAGTACCGCCATGGGCGCGTTCAAATTTGCCTACACGTGATTGATGTGCACCTGTAAATGCACCTTTTTCAACACCAAACAGTTCAGATTCAACCAGTTCAGGCGGAATTGCCGCACAGTTGACTGCGACAAAAGCATATTCTTTGCGTTGACTCAGTTCATGTACACCACGAGCAAAGGCTTTTTTTCCGATACGTGTTTGACCTTGCAGCAAAATGGAAACTTTGGCACCTGCCGTTTTTTTGAGTAAGTCACAAACCTGTTGATAAGCTGCTGATTGTCCGACTGAGCTGAACATACTGTAGTCATTTTTACTGGTGGTATAAATCGACTTTTTTAGTTCATACAATTCGGCTTGCAGTGCAATGAGTTCCTGTTCCATCGGTTCGGGCGACATGAACTGAATAAACTCATCGGCAGGGCGTTATAACACCTGAACCTGATTCTGCAGTTTTGCACATCAAGCTATCTTACAAAACAAAGCCAAGTTGAAGGACTTGGCTTTTTTGCAGCATCATTTTTCAAGATGGCTTGCTTCTAATTACGTGCTTCCATAAGTTGAGTTTGGTGGACTGAATTTTTAATCTCTCACGTGTTGCACTTATGCGCTAAGATTAGGCATAGCAACAGGGTGCGTATTGCGAGCAGGAGAGCCATTTTGAATCAAATAATGGATGCCGATGTAATTATTATTGGTGGCGGACAAGCAGCATTGGCCACGGCTTACTTTTTAAAACGGCAAAAAATCAATTTTCTGATCTTGGATAATCAAACGAAGTCGGGCGGTGCGTGGCAACATGCGTGGGATTCTTTACAGCTGTTCTCTCCAAATACATGGAGTTCTTTGTCCGGCTGGTTAATGCCAAAAACCGAACAGGAATATCCGAAACGATTAGAAGTGATTGACTATTTAACAGCGTATGAAACACGCTATCAATTTCCTGTGCTGCGTCCTGTGCAGGTCGAAAAAGTCCTGAAGGAAGGCAATGATTTAATTGTGTGTTCGGCACAGCAAAGCTGGCGAGCCAAAGCCGCTGTGAGTGCTACTGGAACGTGGAGTCAGCCTTTTATTCCTGCTTATACAGGACGCGAACGCTTTTTAGGCACACAAATTCATTCGGCTCATTACCGCAATGCCAATGCTTTTCAGGGCAAAAGAGTCATGATTGTCGGCGGGGGTAACTCAGGCGCACAAATTTTGGCAGAAGTGTCTAAAGTGGCCGAAACTTTTTGGGTTACACAGCAACCGCCAAGTTTTTTAGCCGATGATGTAGATGGACGGGTTTTATTTTTACGTGCCACGGAGCGCTTAAAAGCCCAGCAGGAAGGTCGCAGTATTGAACAACCGATCGGTGGTTTGGGCGATATTGTGATGATTCCAAGTGTCAAAGAAGCACGGCAACGTGATGTATTACATGGTCTGCCGCCATTTGACTATTTAACCGAACATAGTGCAGTTTGGGCAGATGGGCGCGAACAGGAAATTGATGCCATTATTTGGTGCACAGGTTTTAAGGCAGCATTGTCGCATTTACAAAGTTTGAATGTGGTTAATGCACAAGGCACAGTCGATGTGTTAGAAAATCGAGCGTTACAACAGCAAAATTTATGGTTGGTTGGTTATGGCGATTGGACAGGCGCAGCCTCGGCAACTTTAATTGGTGTTTCCCGAACCGCACGGAATGTGGCAGAGCAAATTGCTGCGTATTTGCAGACAACAGCGTAAAGTCATTAACGTGACAAAAACTGTGTTTAAAAAATGAATCATGCAATTTCAGCCATAAAAAAGCCCTCTGTAGAAGAGGGCAAGAGGGTAACTCAAAAAATTAAAGATGCTCAATCATAATAAGGTGACAGTCAGGACTTACTGTTTTGGTAAATCAAACCAAATGAACTGGCTGTCTTCTTTTGCTTCAATCACAGCATTATCAGCAAATAACAAAGCATCGCCCGCTTTAACTGTTTGCTCGCCAATGGTGATTTCACCATGAATTACATGCACATAGTTTACCGCTTGTGTTGCTGTAACTTCTAAACGATGTCCAGTTTCTAAAACAGCTGCTTTTACTTCTGCCTGTTGACGAATGTGCATTGGGGCATTGTCATTCGGGCCGACAATTAAATGCCACTGGTTGGGTGCTGTATTTGGGTCACGTTGAATTTGCTGATACGTCGGCTCTGCATCGCGTACATTCGGCTGAATCCAAATTTGCAGCATGTGTACTTCTTCATCACCATTGTTAATTTCGCTGTGCTGAACGCCTGTACCTGCGCTCATTAACTGCCATTCACCTGCAGTAATATGGCGTTCATTGCCCATGCTGTCGCGGTGGGAAATCGTACCACTTAATACACAAGTCAAAATTTCCATGTTGTCGTGTGGGTGAGTACCAAAACCATTATGTGCGGCAATACGGTCATCGTTAATGACACGTAAGGCACTAACACCCATATATTTCGGGTTATACCAATTACCAAAAGAGAAACTATGTTTGGTGTCTAACCACCCCATTTTCACATGACCACGATCTTCACTACGGTGTAAATAAGCATTCATGATAATGCTCCTATCATTTTTTTAACTTGAACTAATCTTAATCTTTTCACCGCAGCCGACCTAGAGGCGAACTGCAACATGCCGTTCTAAAATTGCAACATGTGTAGATTTTTTGCAGAACCTAGACATTTTAGAGTTTTATCGCGGCATTAAAAAACCCACGTAAAAACGTGGGTCTTTTGCGGTTTAAAGCGATCACTGATTATTCAAGGAATTTTACAGTCACGCCAGAACGTACTTTACGACCTAAATCGTTTGCATCCCAGTTGGTTAAACGGATACAACCATGCGACGCCGTTTTTGAAATGGTCGATGGGTTTGGTGTGCCGTGAATACCGAATGATTTTTTACTTAAACCAATCCAGATATTCCCCACAGGGCCGTTAGGGCCTGGTGGTAAAGACAGCGGTTTTAAGTTTTTGCCCTGAATAAAGTTACTTGGTGAATAGCTGTACCATGGGTTTGGTGCAACACCTGTCACTTTATAAGTACCTGTTGGCGATGGAGTATCTGCACTGCCAATGGTTGCTGGGAATGAGCCGACCATTTGGTTTTGTTTGTTGAACAAATACAGTTGTTTTGCACCTTTGTGCGCCACAATCAGGTGAATGTCTTCAGGTAAGTCATTGCGAACGTTGGTCACCAATAACTTTTCACCCACTTTATTAAATGTTGCATTCGGATTTAATTTCTTTAAGAAATTTTCATCCATGTGGAATTTTTCACCTAACATTTCACTTACGCGGGTGTAGTACAAGCCTTTCATTTTGGCTTGTTCTGCATAGTCATGCGGAATAGATTTCGCATAAGGACCTTTTAAGTCCGCTTCAGTAACCGTGTATTCTACAAATGCAGGACGTGAACCTTGACGTGCAACCAACGCATCCCAAGTTTCTTTGGTTAAAATACCCGTTGGGCTAATGCCATTCATTTGCTGGAATGATGCAATTGCTTTTAGGGTGTTCTTACCACTAGTGCCATCAATTGCACCTGGAGAAGCATGTGAATTGTTCAGCATCACGTGTGCACGTGCATACACAGGGAACTGACCTTTACCAATATTTTCATACCAAGTGGCATTATTTAAACCATCTAAAGTCCATGAAGCTTTTGGTGCTGCTGTGTTGGATGTAGCAGTTTGGCTTGCAGAGCTTTTTGTTGGTGCAGTGCCTACATCGGCAGTGGTATCTTCAGTTTTGTGTAGATCATCTAAGGTTTTTGAAGCCTTATTTAAATCATTTTGTTCTTGTTGCGTAATAGCAGTGTCTGTTGCATTTAGATTATTTTGTGCAGCCGATGCTTCTGTCGCTAAAGGATCAATCGGATCTTCAATAGCGGTATTGCTAATCACTTGTGGATTTAACGGTTGTTCAGCAGTAGATGCAGCAAAAGTAGTCCCTGCAAAAATGCAACTTAAACTCATTGCGAGTATTGTGCGAACCAACATGTAATTCAACCTTGAGAATTATTCATTTACATAGATAAAAACTAGCCAAGTATTGCAGAAAAACTAAGGAGATGCAGTAGTTGTTTTGTGTAAATATGCAAGATAACCCCAATTTTACAGTGACTTTTGTTTGTGTGATGTATTTCACATAAACGTAAGCTGAATTTGAACACTTAGAATAGGCTGAAAAGACGAGCAAGAAATGAAGTTATTAAAACTTCAACCTTTTTGATATGATGGCTGCAAGATTGAAAATGAGTTGGGAAAGTAAATGACGACCTTAAAAAATGATCGTTTTCTTCGTGCCTTATTACGTGAGCCAGTAGATTGCACGCCCGTATGGATGATGCGTCAGGCAGGACGTTATTTACCAGAATATCGTGCTACACGTGCGCAGGCAGGAGATTTTCTTTCTCTATGCAAAAATACTGAATTTGCCTGTGAAGTGACTTTACAGCCTTTGCGTCGTTATGAATTAGATGCTGCGATTTTATTTTCAGATATTTTAACTGTACCCGATGCATTAGGCTTAGGTCTGTATTTTGAAGTAGGCGAAGGACCAAAGTTTCATAAAACGGTGCGTACCGAGCAAGACGTTGCCAATTTACCTAAATTTAATGCCAAGTCAGACTTAGACTATGTCATGAATGCAGTATCGACCATTCGTTCTGCTTTGGGCGGACAAGTGCCTTTAATTGGTTTTTCAGGTAGTCCATGGACTTTGGCAACGTATATGGTTGAAGGTGGTTCAAGCAAAGATTTCCGTTTCACCAAAAACATGATGTACGCACAGCCTGAAGTTTTACATGCACTATTAGACCGTTTGGCCGATGCAGTGACCGAATACTTAAATGCACAAATTGATGCAGGCGCACAGGCAGTACAAATTTTTGATAGTTGGGGCGGTGCATTGGCCCATCGTGAATATCTTGAATTTTCACTCCACTATATGCAGAAAATTGTGTCAGGTCTGCAACGTGAAAAAGATGGACGTAAAATCCCTGTTATTTTATTTACCAAAGGTGGCGGTCAATGGCTGGAGCCAATGATTGCAACAGGTGCAGATGCTTTTGGTCTGGACTGGACAACACCGTTAAATGTCGCACGTCAAACGGTGAGTGGTCGTGCCGCATTGCAGGGTAACTTAGACCCAGCCGCTTTGTACGGTTCACCTGAAGCAATTGCCAAAGCAACACGTGCGATGCTGGATGATGCCTATGCCAATGGTGAAAAAACAGGTTATGTAGCCAACTTAGGGCATGGTATTACCCAGTGGGTAGACCCTGAACGTCCTAAAGTATTTATCGACACGGTACATGAATACAGTGCCAAATATCTATAATCGCACAATGATATAGATGGATCATTTGTAGATGTATAGGTGTAATCTCAGCTTCGGTCAGGTTGTCAGATCATGTGGATAACATGGTTAAAGTCAGGACTTGAGTTTTCGACTAAGGCAGCTTCGGCTGCCTTATTTGGAATTTTATTGCTGATTGCATTTGCACTCACTGCATCAATGGGTAGCCAGGAATATTTCGGATTTTTCCGTTACGACTATTTATTGTTTTATGCCTTAATTATTCAAGTTTGTCTTTTATATTTAAAACTAGAATCTTGGGCAGAAGCCAAAGTCATCGCCTTGTTTCACATTTTGGCGATGATCATGGAAATTTTTTTAACCCATCCACAAATTGCATCGTGGCAATATCCTCAACCTGCTGTCTTTAAAATTATGACCGTACCGTTTTTTGCAGGCTTTATGTATTCTGCAGTTGGCAGTTTCTTTGCGCGTTCTTTGCGTTTGTATCGGGTATCTTTGCTGAATTTGCCGACTTTTAGCAATTTGTTGGCTTTGGCAGTGTTGTCTTATATCAACTTCATGAGCAAGTTTTTTATCCCCGATATTCGTTATTGCTTATTTGCTTGGAGTGTCGTAATTTTCTGGAAAACCAAAATTCGGTTTCAATTACAGCAGCATCTATTACAACTGCCGATGTTACCTATATTACTGCTGTTGGCATTTATTATTTGGGTGGCAGAAAACATTAGTACCTTTTATCAAATTTGGTTGTATCCAAGTCAGGTCGATGCGTGGCACATGGTCGGTTGGGGCAAACTCGGTTCGTGGTATTTATTGCTTTTACTGAGTCTGGTTTTGGTCATGAAAATTTTGGGTTATCGCGATTCCCAAGGTCAGTGGAGACTGAAAACTGAAAATCAGCAGCACTAAATCTTAATACGACCTCGAACATAGAGAATCTATCTTTAAACTTAAATCCAAATTTGAAGATAAAATCAATCATCGCTACAAAATGCACAAAAAATAATGCCTGATTTTGTGATAAATGTTTTGCCTTCTGAGTGACATCTCGCTATCTTAAAGCGGTGTAATAAAAATTACACATAGCAATAAAGAATAACGATTCGAAGCATAATTTTCGAATAATAAATCTCTGGAGTAAGGCGATGATTAAAAAATTAGCATTGGCTGCTGTCTTGGCAGTGGGTTCTACAGCAGCATTTGCAGACCGTGATGCAGGTTGTGGTATCGGTTCTCAAGTTTGGGCAGGTCAGTCTGGCAAAGTTGCAAAAATTTTAGCAGCAACTACAAACGGTATTTTTGCAAACCAATTATTTGGTATCACATTTGGTACTTTAGGTTGTAGCGGTACAGGTACAGTAACTGCACAAGTTGTGACATTTACCAATGAAAATGCTGAAACATTGGCACGCGATATGGCAGTTGGTGAAGGCGAAAGCTTAAACGTATTGGCTGAATTATTAAGCATTAAAGCAGAAGATAAAGCACATTTCTTTGCGGTTTCTAAGCAAAACTTTGCATCTATTTATTCTGCAGAAAACCAGACTTCTTTAGAAGTATTGGCATCTTTACAGAACGTGATGGCGAATGATGACGTATTAAAAGCATACGTTTAAGTTTGAATAAAAGCCCTGCATCATTCGCAGGGCTTTTTTATAGCACAAGAATACGTTTAGACCCTATATAAAATTTATAAAATGTCCATGAAATCCATTATTTTAAGTAGTTTAGTTTTTTTATCTCCTACGGTTTTTGCGTTATCTCCTGAAATATCTCCAATACAGATTCAGCCACTTACAGCCACTTCTACAGTACAAAATACAAATAAATTAGCGATGTTTTCCGCACATTATGTGCAAAAAGCCAAAGACCTACACTTGGCAGAACAGGTGACTTGGCAGCGTTTAATGTATGCGCAGCAAGGCAAAAGTGAAGTGCAATATGCAGGCTATTTTGTGTCGGAACAAGGCGGAAGCAATTTAAACCAAGAGTTACTTCGCAATGTGCAGGCATTATTTGAAACAGCGCCTGCCAATCAATCGGTGCAGTGCAAATTTCCTGCACGTAGCCGCTGGTTAATTGAACAATTACAAATTCCTCAACAAGATTTGGCACAGGTGCAATGTCCTGAATTGGACGAATGGATTGGACAAATTAAATCTTATAAAGCAGTGCTGATTTATGCCACAGACTTTATGGGCAATCCAAGTTCTATGTTTGGGCATACTTTATTGCGCTTAGACCCAAAAGATCAAAAACAACTGAATTTAATTTCCTATGCTGTCAATTATGCAGCAACGGTAACGGGCAGCGAAGATTGGTCTTATGCATGGAAAGGACTTACAGGGCAATATCCGGGCGAATATACACTGATGCCGTATTACCGCAAAGTAAAAGAATATGGCGATTTAGAAAGCCGAGATTTGTGGGAATATGAACTGGCACTGAATGAGCAGGAAACCACATTTTTAGTGCAGCACATTTGGGAAATGAAGCATGTGCAATTTCCGTATTATTTTATCAGTGATAATTGTGCCTATCGCTTATTGGGTTTAATGGATTTGGTGCGTCCTGAGCTAAATTTACAGCAGCAGTTTAAAGTCGCATCTATCCCAATTGAAACACTAAAAGCTGTAGAGCAGGAAAATTTAGTGGCAGATGTTGTCTATCGTCCTGCTTTGGAAACTCAGTTATTGGCGCAAGCCAGACAACATGGTACAACTTTGGCAAAAACTGCCCATCAAGTGGCCGAAGCAGAACCTGAAAATGTGGCGGCAATTTTGCAAAATTACAGCCAAATCGATCAAGCTAAAATTCTGGAAATGGCTTATGACGATTTGTATCTGAAACTGATTGGACGCAAAATTGAAGCCAAAATTGCACAACCGCGACTGAGACAAATTTTAAGTTTAAGAAGTCAGATCAATTTAGAAAAACAACGTCAGGATGTCGCACGCCCTCAGGTCGATCCTGTGCAGGGGCATCATGCACGAAGCTTTGCTGTGCGTACTGGCGAGGTGCAAGGCGAGCATTTTGTAGAGTTGAGTCATCGACAGGCTTACCATGACTTACTTGATCCGCAAGGTGGTTTTCGTACAGGGACGCAGCTCAACTTTTTAGAAGCTTCTGTGCAATATCGTGAAGACCGCTTAAAACTGAATCAGTTAGATTTACTCTCGGTGAACTCTTATAACCCAATGACCGCATTTAAAACACCACTTAGTTGGGGCTTTAATTTGGGTTGGCAGCAAGAAGCCCTGAATTCGCACGGGGCTTTTAGCGAAACGGAACAGCATGGTGTTTTAAGTTTAAAAACACAGTTTGGTTATAGCGTGGCTAATCAAGCGCGTGAACATTTGTGTTATGTGCAAATTCAAAATCATGTGCAAGCGGGTAAGGCTTTAGACAAAGGCTGGCGTGTTGGAATTGGCCCAACACTGGGTTGTCAAAATATCTGGTCAGCACGCATGAATAGTTTGGTTCAGCTTGAATTACCGTATTGGGAAGAACGTCACCAATGGCAATTTAAGCTGAACAGCCAGTTGCAATATGTACTCAACCCGCAGCATGTGTTGCGATTGGGTTGGGAATATCAACAACAGGACAAACAGGACTGGAACAAGACCAGTTTAGGCTATGTGCATTTTTTTTAAAGAGCTGTTGAATTTATACTGAATTGTAAAAAACCAGCTAAACAAGTTGAGTTGCTGGTGAAACCCGTTAAAATTTAGCAGTTTCTTTTGGCTGGGTTGTTGTGGATGTATCAAGAGTGTACGCATGAGCTTGCAGAGCAATGGAAGTCAATTTGCGAGCAATTTAAGCCAGAAGATTTGCAAGCGACATTCCAGTTTATTCAAGCACATGCAGAAGATTTTGTGATCGAGTTCTATCAGCAAATGTTGCTTGAAGAACATGCGACAGAATTTTTGTCTGCAGAGATGGTGAAGAATCGCTTAAAAAACTCTTTATATCAGTGGCTAATTTCCAGTTTTGAAGTTCCGTTTCAACACAATTATAACGAGATTGTAGAAAAGCAATTTAAAGTGGGCGATGTGCATGCACGTGTACAAATTCCATCTTGGCTGATTATTCGTGGTGTGCGCGTTATTATAAAAAAGGCTTTTAGTTTTTTGCAACAGAAGCCAATAGCAACTTAAATCAGTTTAATTATTTAAGCCAAATTTTATGCTTTGCCACAGAAATTATGTGCCGATCTTATGAAATGAAGGTCGAAGTACATAATGATATGAAACATACCTATCGCTTATTTTCTGCCATGCAAGATGTTGCCGTGCACAAAGATCGACAACGCGGAACTTTGCTGGATTGGGAAAATGAACTGATGTTTCAGGTGGTGTCCGATCACACCAAAATGACGCAACCGATTTTATCTAAAACAGAATTTGGTTTATGGTTTATTCATAAAGCGGCTTATGCATTTTCAAGTTCGGAACAAGTACAAACTATTACTGAATTTATTTATCAGGTGGATGAATTAATTCAGAAAATTGGTCAATGTGAAAGTCAGGCACAGGCAATTGAAATGATTCAATCCATTCGTGCCAAGAATCGTGAAATTTTGCATTTAGTCGATCAAATTTTTCAGGTGTCTGAATATATCAGTTCAGGCAATGATGCCTTAACTCAACTGCTCAACCGCCGTTATTTAAATACCATCGTGTCCCGTGAAATTAATTTTTCACGAAAAAATAATTCGCCTTTAACATTGTTGGCGATAGATGCCGATCATTTTAAATCAATCAATGACCGTTATGGACATGCAGCAGGAGATGATGCATTACAGTTTTTAGCTGATGTGATTTTGCAATATGCAAAAGGCAGTGACTATGCCTTCCGAATTGGCGGCGAAGAATTTTTACTGTTACAGATTGATACCACCATTGATCGTGCCTTGGTAGTCGCTGAAAATATTCGTAAACGTGTCGAAAAAGCCACATTAAAAACATCAACAGGTGAAGAATTTAACTTTACCATTAGTATAGGTGTGCATGAATATGATGGGCATCCAGACTATCAACGTTTTTTTGAAGAAGTGGATAAAGCCTTGTATATGGCAAAAAATAATGGACGCAACAATGTGTCTGTAGGTTGAATCTGAAGATGTATCGAGCTAATTTTTTAATCTAAAAGCCAAAAATCCCGAACATAAATTTCGGGATTTTTTATTTGATTGAGGAACTTAGCCACAATTTAAAAACTCTCAGGCACCGCACTTAAAAATTCACGACGGGCTTCTTTATCTGTTTTAAAGTCACCTACAAAAGATACGGTACGTGTGGTCGATTCCTGTTTGCCTACACCGCGCATCATCATACACATATGCGCTGAATCAATTACTACTGCCACACCACGTGCTTGGGTCACTTCGGCAACAGCTTCTGCAATTTGTTGAGTCAGGTTTTCCTGAATTTGCAAACGACGCGCAAACATTTCGGTAATACGGGCAAATTTAGACAAGCCTAAAACATTGCCTTCAGGTAAGTAAGCAATATGCACACGACCATAAAATGGCAATAAATGATGTTCACACAATGAGTAGAACTCAATATTTTTCACCAAGACCATTTCACGGTTGTCGGATGGAAATACGGCATTATTGGTCACTTCGGCTAAGGTTTGGCTATAGCCCGAAGTTAAATACGAAAAAGCTTTAGCAGCACGCATCGGCGTATCTTTTAGACCTGGACGATTAAGATCTTCACCAACGGCGGTTAGGATGTTTGCGTAGGATTGCTGCATAGACATAAGACGTGTTCACTTACACTGATATTGAACAAGGTCGGCATTGTAACAGAAAACTATTGCAATGCCTTGTTTAAAAGATGAAACCGATTACTGTTTAAACTTTGGGTTCTTTTCGCTGCGTTTAAGCAACACTAAAACTGCACCAGTGCCACCTTGTTTTTCAGGCGCACTCACAAAAGCCAAAACATCACGATGCTGACGCAGCCAGCCATTTACATAAGTTTTTAAAATGGCTTCAGGGCCTTTGCCATGCACAATTTTAATCACGTTCTGGTTTTCATCTTTAGCCATTTGAATGATTTGCAAAACGGCTACCCGCGCTTCTTCTACCGTACAACCGTGCAAATCAACAGCTTCAAACCAGCGTAAGTTGCCTGCTTTTAAATCTTCAAAGACTTTATGTTGCAAAGTTGCAATGCGATAGCTCAGCGAAGCTTGGCTGCCCACAGGGTTAAGCATGGCTTGCGTATCGGACAGCAAGGTATCATCGGTTTCCATAGGGCCTATGGCTGCTGCACGTTTGGCCAGCGTTTGGGCATCTGGTTTTTTCTTGGCAGTGTGTTCGATTTTTGCAATATTGCCTGCGTCCATTTTTTGAACGCCTTGCATTTGCTGACGAAACAATGCGAGATCATCTTCCTGTTGTTGCTCAGGCGTCTGAACTTTGGGTTCAGACGGCTTGGCAATACTTGAAGTATGAGGCTGAGTGATTTGCTTTTTAAAAGATTTTAGTAAATTGTACTGTTCTTTAGAAAGAGAGGAGTCGTGTCTACTCATAATCAAACAAAAATAGAAATGATGATTTATACTATATGATTTTGGCTTTTATTTTTACAAAATTTATTTTTGATTGAGGGAATCTATGAAACGACAAATTTCTGAGCAAGATAAGAAGTTAGTCCAAGAACAACAACGTAATCAAAATGGTTCCTTGAGTTGTTTTATTTCTGGGGAAATTATCGATTTAATCAATGATGAGATAGAGTACGATCACATTTTACCTTATGCGAAACAGGGAGATACTGATTTAGCCAATATCCGTATTGTTAAAAAAATATATAATCGAAGAAAGTCTGATCAGTCTTTATATGAGGTTAGAGATAATCTTAAACTTGAGCAATTGTTTATTGAAAAAAAGAATAAAATAAAGTTGCAAGATATTTTTAAGCTAAAAGATATTGAACAAAAGTCCCTTATTTTTACGAAAAAAGAGCATTCTATTATTATTGATGATGGTGTCGATAAAAAAGAATTTTATTTATTGTTTGATAATATTTTAGAAGTTGAATACTTCTACGGTAGAATCCCGGTCAAATGGCTTGAAAACGATGATCAAGAAGGTTTGCAACCGAGAGTTATTGATTATAAGAGATTAATTTCTCTGAGAAATCATCTTAAATTTCATCCACAATTAGCACCATCTATTGCGCGTTTAATTGATCGTAAATTTAAATTGTTTGATGGTCAGCATAAACTGGCAGCACAAGTCCTCAATAACAATACAGAAGTAGATATTAAGGTTTATGTATCGCCTGATGATACAGAAAAAGCTAAAAAATTGTTTGATGACTTGATGATCACTAATTTAGAAGCACATTCAAAGCACAAACAAATTCCATTTTATACCTCTACATTGTTAGATCGTTTATCTGTTATTTATAAAGAGATGCTAGATGAATTTACGGCGAAAAAAGCGGTCGGGCAGCATTCAGAAGAGAATTTCATTAAGTTTTTAGTGGCTGAAAAACAACAGAATAAAAAAGATGCGAAGGAAATGCTTAAAAGTGCAATTATGGATAACGCAATTGAACTTTCTGCATTAAGACCTTTTATTGCGGAAGCATCTAAGGATGCGGCATATCCTTTGTCGATTGATTTGCTCAAAAAAACAATTTTTAGCAATACCCTATATTTGGAGCCATCTTCTGCAAATTTTAAAGCGGTCAATGATTATAGAGATACAGAGCTTGAAAATTTTAAAGAACTTGCACAATTGCTAGTGCAACATGGTTATTTGAATAGTTGGGTACAAAATATCAGAGGGAAAGAGTTAACTGATCTTGAGCTCAAATCACGCCGTATTTGGCATAAAGGTGCTGTATCAACCTGGTCACCTTATTTAGAAAGTATTTTAGGTATGGCTTTTAATTTTATGACGCATGATGAGCGCAAAAAGCTATTGTATCGCGATCTCATGACGAGTGACCAAAAAGAAAGAATTAAAGCTTGTTTGCAAAGATTATTTAATCATCCTTTATGGGATGAACCTAAAGGTGAAATTGATAGTTTACTAGTTTCATCAACTAAACAGAACGAGTTGTTTGATCGTAAAGGTTTAACAGAAATCTATGTTTTAACAGGACAAAGTAAATAAAAATGAAGCATAACCAAGCGATTTTCATATCGCTTGGCTAGATCGATTTTAAGCATCAATATGCCCAAATAAATCACGGAAAGCATGGTCAGGACGTGCTTGTTTCATAAAGCTTTCGCCTACCAAGAAACTGTGAATATCGTGTTCCTGCATCATGCGTACATCTTCAGGAGTCGCAATACCACTTTCTGTAACCAAAAGGCGAGAAGGAGGTAAAAGATTTTTTAAACGCAATGAGTTATTTAAATCGACTTCAAAGGTTTTTAAATTTCGGTTATTGACCCCTAAAATACAACGCTCTGAAAGATTCAAAGCACGTTCCAATTCATTTTCATCATGCACTTCAACCAACACATCTAAGTGATGTTCAAAAGCCGTTTCCGACATTTCTTGCAACTGTTGGTCAGATAGGCAAGACACAATCAATAACACACAGTCTGCGTGTAAGGCACGTGCTTCTACCACACCATACGGATCAATCAAGAAATCTTTACGCAGAGCAGGCAAGTTACAGTGTGAACGGGCAATCTGAATATTTTCATCTGCACCCTGAAAGAAATCGACATCAGTCAGCACAGATAAACAGGCTGCGCCTGCGGCTTCATATTGCTGTGCAATTTCGGCAGGGTCAAAGTTTTCACGAATAATGCCTTTAGATGGTGATGCTTTTTTAATTTCCGCAATCACCGCTGGGCGTTTGTTATGCAAGGCTTGTGCAAAGCCACGTGCAGGTGTTGCTGCACGTGCCAATTGTTCTAGGTCTGCATAACTGCGTTGTTTTAAACGCTCGGCAAACTCTTCTTTTTTACGTTCTACAATTTTACCTAAAATGGTATTGCTAATATCCACCATGATGCACCTTCCTGATTTGCTTTATGCTTCGTACTGTTTGAGCGTTTTGGTAAATTCAGACAACACGCCCATTTTTTCCAAAGCTTGTCCACCATAAATAATGTCATGTGCCAAAGCGACACCTTGTTTGTAGCTTGTAGTTAGACCCGAAACATAGATACCCGCACCCGCATTGAGTGCAATCATATTGGCCGCTTTTTCGCCTTTGTCTGATTTGTTTTTGCCTAAAGCATCTTTAATCAAACTCAAGCTTTCAGCAGAGTTTTCTACAATCAGTCCTGTTAAAGTTTGAGATTCAATTCCCACGCTTTCAGGGGTAAGTTCCCATTCGGTAATCTCACCATCTTTGAGTTCTGCAACATAAGTGCTCGAAGCAAGGCTAATTTCATCTAAACCATCTTTAGAATGCACCACCATGACATGCTCAGCACCGAGCTGTTTCATCACTTCTGCAATTGGGCGGCACAATTCATTGCTAAACACACCAATGACAAAACGCTTTACACCCGCAGGGTTAGTCAATGGCCCAAGCAAGTTGAAAATACTGCGAATACCCAACTCTTTACGCGGGGTAACCGCATATTTCATGGCTTTGTGATGATTCGGTGCAAACAAGAAACCTACGCCCATTTCACGAATACAGCGTTCCGTTTGTTGCATGTTTAAATCAAGATTAATGCCTGCTTGCTCAAGCAAGTCTGATGAACCTGATTTTGTTGAAACCCCACGGTTACCGTGTTTGGCAATGGTTGCACCTGCAGCTGCAATCACAAAAGCAGAAGCGGTAGATACGTTAAATAGGTTTTGACCATCGCCACCTGTGCCGACAATATCCACGAGGTAAGGAATATCGCTGACATCAATTTTGATGGCAAATTCACGCATTACACGTGCAGCAGCAGTAATTTCATCAATGCTTTCGCCTTTTAAGCGTAAGCCCATCATCAATGCACCAATTTGAGCGTCTGTTGCTTCGCCCGACATAATCGCGCGCATCACATCTTCCATTTGAGGCTGAGTCAGGTGAATTTGTTTTGTAATATGGTTGAGTGCTTGTTGAATATTCATGTGATTTGACTCGCTCATTATGCGTAAATTTCCAAAAAGTTTTTAAAGATTTGATGACCGTGTTGGCTCAGGATCGATTCGGGGTGAAATTGCACGCCTTCAACAGGCAAAGTTTTGTGCTTCACGCCCATAATTTCTTCCATCGAACCATCTGCTTCTTTGGTCCAGCATGTCACTTCCAGACAATCTGGCAAGGTTGCTTGATCAATCACCAAAGAGTGGTAACGGGTTGCAGAAAATGGTGAAGGCAGATTGCTAAAAATACCTGTGTTGCTGTGGTACATATCCGATAAACGACCATGCATCACGGTTTTAGCGCGCACAATGTTTCCACCAAAGGCTTGTCCGATACTTTGGTGTCCTAAACACACACCCAGTAACGGAATTTTGCCTGCAAAATGCTGAATTGCAGGAATAGAAATCCCTGCTTCAGATGGAGAACAAGGGCCTGGGCCAATCACCAAATACTTGGGTTGCCATCGCTCAATATCTTCTAATGTCACGGCATCATTACGAACGACTTTTACTTCCTGATTTAACTCGCCAAAATACTGGACGATGTTGTAGGTAAAAGAGTCATAGTTGTCGATCATTAAAAGCATGAGCTAACCTATTGAAAATTGAACACTTTAAGTGCTAAAGAGTCTGAGATAATTTGCTTTATTCCTGCGCCTATAACGAGAAAGGACTTTATTTTTCTTGTCGAAAAGAAGGTGGAATAAGGAAGCGCTTATCATCATAGCAAAAAATAAGCATTTTCTGCGGACTATTTATATGATAATCCCTGTTAAAGCTTATCAGCGCATTCACCAATTTATAGATTTTCAAAGCTTGCTGCGCAATGTTCAGGTTTGATTTGAAAGAAATGACCACTTAATCAAGCAGGGTCATTCTGCCGTCATATTTTAGCTTCACACTTAAGACAGCATAAAAAATGCGCCAAAAAGTAGCATCATGGCGCATGTTATTAGCGGTTCACGTCAGGCAGTTTGAGTGCAGCGTTTCGATAGAAAATACAAATGTGTAGTAAAGGTATTTTCAATCGGTTTGCTCGAAAAGAATACAGATTTAGGATTTTTAAACGATCTTATTATTTTTGCTCAATAAAAAATAAAAGGTTGTTTAAGATTGGTCGGACAATTTGCATTGCTCAATGCAAGCTTGGCACAGCAAAATGCTTGCATAGATACAGTTTGAGCTATTTTTTGATCTACAATTCAACAGAAATAAAACATAAATGCACTAAAATGGTGCTATGTTTTGCGGTTTTAAATCAAATCAAATGAACAGTGTTTGAATATGGTGCAAATCGTATTTCTGACAGTATAATAGCGACAAAGTAATTTTTTTAAATGATGTATTCTCATACGGAATTCATGGTTTTAGCTTTGCTTTTAAAAGTTGGTACGCTAATTGCTTAATAACTGCCAACTACTAACACGCACTTTCGGGTGCAACAAAAAATCATCGGAGCAAAATGAGCATGGCGAACAAGGTCCTACAACTCATCCAAGAAAGTGGCGCAAAATGGGTAGACTTCCGTTTTACGGACACTAAGGGTAAAGAGCAACACGTTACTTACCCAGCAGATACTATCGATGAAGATACTTTTGAAGATGGTAAAATGTTCGACGGTTCTTCAATTGCTGGTTGGAAAGGTATCGAAGCGTCTGACATGATCTTACGTCCAGATGCTGAAACAGGTTTTATCGACCCGTTTTTTGCAGAGCCAACTGTAGTGGTGACTTGTGATGTTATTGAGCCATCGACAGGTCAAGGCTATGACCGCGATCCACGCTCTATTGCTCGCCGTGCTGAAGAATATTTAAAATCGACAGGTATTGGTGATACTGCTTTCTTTGGTCCAGAACCAGAATTCTTCGTATTTGACGAAGTAAAATGGGACATCGATATGTCTGGCGCGCGCCACACATTAATCGCTGAAGAAGCTGCATGGTCTACAGGTAAAGACTACGAAGCTGGTAACTCAGGTCACCGTCCACGTGTGAAAGGCGGTTATTTCCCAGTACCACCAGTAGATTCTTCTCAAGATATGCGTGCAGATATGTGTGCAAAAATTGAAGAAATCATGGGGCCTGGTCGTGTAGAAGTACATCACCATGAAGTTGCATCTTGCCAGTTAGAAATTGGTGTGAGCTTCAATACTATGGTGCGTAAGGCTGACGAAGTGCAACAGTTCAAAT
Source organism: Acinetobacter sp. Swhac1 (assembly GCF_013390985.1). Lineage (NCBI taxonomy): Bacteria > Pseudomonadati > Pseudomonadota > Gammaproteobacteria > Moraxellales > Moraxellaceae > Acinetobacter > Acinetobacter sp. Swhac1. The sequence goes on from NZ_JACASN010000005.1 coordinate 137,364, forward strand.
ATGCAGTTTGGAACGTTGCGCATCAATATGCAAAAACTGCAACCTTTATGCCTAAACCAATGGTAGGGGATAACGGTTCAGGTATGCACGTACACATGTCAATTTCTAAAGACGGTAAAAACTTGTTTGCTGGCGATGAATATGCAGGTTTGTCAGAAATGGCGTTGTACTTCATTGGCGGTATTATCAAACATGCCCGCTCTTTGAACGCGTTGACTAACCCATCGACCAACTCATATAAGCGTTTAGTACCGCACTTTGAAGCACCAATTATGTTGGCTTACTCAGCGCGTAACCGTTCTGCATCTATTCGTATTCCTTACGTGTCTAGCCCGAAAGGCAAACGTATTGAAGCGCGTTTCCCTGATCCAATGATGAACCCGTACTTAGGTTTTGCGGCATTGTTGATGGCGGGTCTTGACGGTATTCAAAACAAGATTCACCCAGGTGAAGCTGCAGATAAAAACTTGTATGACCTTCCGCCTGAAGAAGAAGCAAAAATCCCAACTGTGGCACACAACCTAGAAATGGCGCTTGATGCTTTGAAAGAAGATCACGACTATTTATTAAAAGGTGGTGTATTCACCAAAGACATGCTTGATGCTTATATAGAATTGAAAACTGAAGATGTACGTCGTTTGAACACGACGACTCACCCAGTTGAATTTGATATGTACTACAGCTTGTAATACATCAAAAATCTTAAATTTGAAAAACCCGCCTCGGCGGGTTTTTTGTTTTAGATGGTGCAATCATGGTTTTGAATTGGCATGGATTTTATCAAAATATAAGAATTCGCTTAATTTTTTTGGATAATTGCAGGGAATTGCGCCATCGGTCACAAAACTTTGCCTAAATTTGGGCTACACTAGGCTATCTTGTTAAGGTGGCGGAACATGCGAACACAGCCTATTTTTCCCAAGCAGGCAAATCTGCCTTCTGAATTAAAAACATGGCTATATGCAGCAGGTTCTTTGACCCAACAACTGACTCAGCTCGCAGGCGGACAATTTAAAGTTGAACCACTGCAGCAATCTTTTCAGCGTTTAAATTTACAAGATGCCCAGTGGATGCAAATGCCACATTGGCACACTTCATGGGTGCGTGAAAGCTATTTATATGGGTGTGATGAACAGCCATGGGTCAAAGCCAAAAGTATTTTTCCGATTCTAAGTTTGCAAAGCAAAGCCCGTTTATTTCAGCATATTGGCAATAAACCCATTGGCTGTTTTTTATTTCAGCGTACCAATCCGTTGTGTCAAAGGCGTGTGGTTTTGCTCGATGAAGGCTGGACACGACAGAGTTGCTATACTTGGCATGGCTGTAAATTTATTGTGCAAGAAACTTTTTTACCGCGTTTTGAGCAATTTATTCAACAACATTAAGATACGAGATTGGTATGGCATTGGCACAGCAGATCACGTGGCGTGAGCGTTTAGAAGCATATTATTATTTGTGTCGTTTCGATAAACCGATTGGCACAGAACTGGTGTTTTGGCCAACCATGTGGGCCTTGTGGATTGCTAATCAGGGCATGCCGTCTATCGGGATATTAATCCCTATGATTCTGGGCACAATTTTTATGCGCGCTGCAGGCTGTGCCATTAATGACTTTGCTGACCGTAAGGTAGATGGTCATGTAGAGCGTACCAAAACACGTCCTTTGGCCACAGGTGTGATTAGTGCCAAAGAAGCCATTTATGTATTCTTAGGTTTAGTGGCACTCAGTGCTGCTATGTTGTTGTTTTTACCGATTGAAACGTTTTACTGGTCATTTGGGGCATTATTCTTAGCGTTTATTTATCCGTTTATGAAGCGTTATACCCATTTACCGCAAGTGTTCTTGGGAGCGGCATTTTCATGGTCTATCCCTATGGCTTATACCGCTGTAGGTGCAACGCCTGATCTTACTTGTTGGTTATTGTATTTTGGCAATTTGGCGTGGACTGTGGCTTATGACACTCAATATGCAATTACAGACCGTGAATATGATTTGAAAATTGGGGTGAAATCTACCGCAATTTTATTTGGTCGCTATGACATTCAAATTATTTCATTGTTGCAAGCGGGCAGTGTACTTTTGATTGGTACGGCATTGTGGTTAGAAAATTTACTGATTCCGTTTGGTTTAGCGGCATTACTGGTTGTGGTGGCAGACTTTATATACCAATGGAGTAAAACCAAAGATAAAGACCCGCAACGCTGTTTTTGGGCATTTCGTCATAACCGTTGGGTAGGGCTGATTATTTTTGTGGGAATTGTATTGGCTTTAATGTAAATATTTCTGTGCGATAAAAAACTGAGCAAAGCATCTGATGGTAGTTTGGTCAGGTGCTTTTTTATTCGATCGCTGATCAATTTTTGCTGTTAAAAATTAAACTGAGCATTAGAACGTGCGTACTTATGCACAAAGCACAATCAGCATTATTCTGATATATTGAGCCTCATTTTGAAGTTTGAATTAGGAATAGATGATGTCACAGTCTGAGCAGCAAAGTCCTGAAAAAAAGCCAAGTCTAAAAAAGATGATTATCTTGGCAAGCTTAGGTTTGTTGATTCCTATCTTTTTGGTCAGCATGGCATTTTTAGCAGTCAATAGTGATGCCAAAAATCAGGAAAAATATAAACAACAGCAGGCAGAAATTATTGCGCGTATTGAAGCGCGTGAAGCTGCAGCACAGCAAGCGAAGCAGGCGGGTCAGACACAAGCTGCTTCAGAAGCTACACCTTAATATCGAGTTGATGATCTCAACTCAAATCTGATTGTAGTTGTCTGATACTTGGAATCTCGGTGTATCGGACAACGCGATAACCTGCCTCGTGAAACATTGCATCCCGTTCTGCATCTTCCTGTTCTTTGCCAATATGTGAGGTTTTCCTAATTTCATAAATTTAGTTGTCAAATAAAAACAGTCATTTCATATGAAATTACATAGTAGAAAAGAGAGCAAATTTAATGAATAAATTTCACTCATTAAAGTCTTAATTTTGATAGGCTTTGTGGCACATATACTCAAAAGCTAAATTTTCCCCAAGTTATCTAAATTTAAGTGACAACTTGGGTGTGTGGACGACCTAATTCCTTAAGCCTATTTAACACTGCCACACGTGCATGAATCATATTTACCTGACTAGGAAAACTTATTGCTGTTAATTTATTGCAATACATCTTGGTTTCCACCAAGATCCGATGATGATAGCCTGATCATTTTTTCTATAATGTTCTGCCTAGACTTTTAATTATTCGAAGTAATTCATTTCGCTCCTGAGAATGAAATTTTTTATCTTTCCTAATCTTCATCTTTTTCTAGGTGGAACCAATGCATGCGGCCGCTCCGCAATGACCTGGCGGCATTGTTTCATATCATATGCTCCGTCTGTATAGACGGAATCTATTTGCTCACCCAACGGAATTTGATTAAGTAAATATCCAAGGACTTGCGAATCACTCACGTTGTTGGTTGTAAGCTGAACTTTTTTTATTTGCAGGGTTTTAGCATCTATACCAATATGCAGTTTACGCCACTGGCGACGATATCCAGGTTGGTGTTTCTTATGTTTCCATTCTCCTTCATCTAAAAACTTTAGACCTGTTGAGTCAACGAGTAGATAAAGCCCACTACTGCTTTTTTGATAGCGAAATGCAATATCAATTTACTTTTTTCTTCTACAAATAGTGGAACAATCTGGAGCTGACCGATCTAGACCACACAGTTTAATGAGACTTTTAATAAAGCCAGTGGCCATATGTAAAGACAGACGAAATAAGGATTTAACCATTAAGCAAACTGGATAGCTGCATCAGAGTAAGTTTGATTTCGACCTTGTTTACTATTGGTTAGTGCATACCACTGAATCTTGGGATCAAACCAAATGGCAAAATTTTCGCGATTAATAAGAGCTCTGTTGTATGAAGACTAATTGGTTGTACGGTAAATTTTAGGTGTAGGCTTATGCATTTGAAAATTATATTGTGGAATAAGCCTTTAGAGATAGGTTTGTGCAACAATACCTCTTAAAATTGATAAATCTTCACTCAATGGAACTTCCCTTGTTCCAATCGCCAGTCACACAACCAAATACCTAGCCCATCATGCACCACACGTTCATATGATGACCACGTTATTACAGAACAGGTAGGCGTAATGCGGTTTTATATAGCCAAAGGCTATCAGCACTTGAACCATAGCCGTATCCATACTCGCACGCATGTCCATCGGCTGGGTAGAGAGCCAGATTTCATCAATACGGATCATGTCGCTATGGGAATAAGAATGAAAATTAATCGAATTGACCAATACTAAAACTAAACTAGTGCATTGAACAGCTTGTAATTAGTCATATAATATCCCAGTTAATGGATTGATATGTCTTAACCATGATTTTTGTCATCGTGGTAACTCTGGGCAACATGGCTTGCCGCCATAATATTTGAAATTGAACATTCAATAGATGTCCGCAAGCCATCGAAGAGTTGAACCTCGTTAGAGGTTTGAAGATAGTCCAATATATTTTCGCTCAAGAATTCTATAATTGCTTTGGGATTTCTGATTCTAAATTGGTCACTTTCAGCCAATTTGATGAGATGTGACAGGTCTGGAAATGCTTTACTACCCGCCAGTTTGAGTGCCATCTGATTATCAATTGATTCATAGATCAGGGTATGGGTAAGATCAAAGGGTGGTTAAACAAAAATGTTCTTCATATCTGAGGAATATTGCAAAGCAAAGTTTTTAAGATGTGCGTCGCCATTACCGATTAAACAGTTGAATACGATGTATTTATACATTTTTTCAACTTCAGCTACGCTACCCGTATATAGATAAGTTGCTTTCAGAAGAGTTTCATAGCTACTTGTATATTTTGCACATGGATCATTTGATTTTTTCATGAGCGTCGTAAAGTCTTCATAGCCTAGTTTTGTACCATCACTGGTTTTATCAAAACGTTCTACCACATAGGTTTCTAAATTTTCAGACAAGTAAGTCTTTGGTGGCTCAAGCCCACAATGCCGTGCAGCCTGCATACAGACAAACTCATTGACGGTAAGTAATGGAAATTCGGAATCAAAGGACTTAACAATCAAATCCCTTTGCTGAACTTTGTTATCCGATTGAACAGTATATGCATCCGGAATGCTTACCTTGGGCTGCATCCCAGCCAATGAAGTCCTGAGATAGTATTTTTCTAAGAGTTGTGGGAAAAGGGGCTCTTTACTACGATAGGATAGAATTTCACTTAAGTTCAAAGATTCTACCTCGGGAAAATTTAACTCACTTTTGTATGAGAGTATGCCGATGCCTTGATCACCTTGCAGTGCCAATAAGTACATGTCATTGACCTTGGTATATCTTGAAAGCTTTTCAACTATTAATCTACGATTGAACCCTTCAGGAATATTCTGCGCAAATATTGGATGGAGCGGGCCTGAAGAATAACCATCCATACGTTTCCGGGTCATGGTAAGTGACACATGCTGTTTTTCTTGTAATGGCTGATAATGGTGAACTGAACCATAGGTTAAGACACCTAATTCAGTTTGATTGGCACGCACCATGATATTGGTGATTTTTGCAGGAAGATTGGTTTGAGAATTCATTCATCCTCCTCAGCAAACATATTTTCAATCTCATCCCAATGGGGCAGGGAATGTTGCTTTGGAGATACATCAAACTGCAAACCAACCGCATCAAGTACACGTTCAAATATGTCAAATGAACCCGTAAAACGTCCATTCTCGATCTCAGAGATTGTAGTTTTATTGATTCGGATCAATTCGGATAGTTTTTGCTGTGTATAGCCAAGGTCTCTTCGTTCTATACGAACTTTTTTTCCAATTTCTACTCTACTCGCCATAGTAATTCGGCCACAATATGTTAGCTATATAGCTAATATAATATATTTAGTATATGAAGTTATCTAATTAGCTAACAAATTAACGTAATATTATTCTGCTTTTTGATTACTTAGATCTAAAAATAAAGTATTACAGAGATTAAATCATAGGAAGGAGGCAAGATGAGCTAGCATTTTGCCTCCGCCAGACCGAAGTCAAAGTTGCATCATGAACTATACTCATCTTATTCAAGAAGAAAGATATAAGATTCAAAACTTTTGTAAGTCTTTAATAAATCGTAGAACTTCTAACTTCTGCTCATTACTTAAAGTATGACTAACTTGTATTATTTCTGCCAATAAATCGTTTTCTACATAAAAATATGCTGTTGGTAAATCTAAAATTTCTGCAATTTTGGAAGCCATTAAAAAATCAGGAACATGTTTTCCACGTTCATACTGATTCATACGCGCACTAGCAGAAGATTCATCAATTCCAGCCAAGATCCCCAAGCGCTCTTGTGAAAGTTTTTTTGCTTTTCGCGCTATACGAAGTCGTAAGGCAAAAACATTTAAATTATGTGTTGGCATTAAACATAAGCACCCACCTTAAAACTAAGATTTTCTTAGTTTCAACTTGAGTTATTACTAAGGATTCCTTAGTATTGTGAAATCAAGAAGTCGACATTACATTGCCCGATGGTAACTTTTGAACAAGCTTGCCAGATCTGCGTTGATCTCAAGAGCCTATTTTTGATCCTCTACCAATTGTTAAAGTTATGATTCTATATACAGTTCAACACTAAGGTCATCAACTCTCTTTTGCTTTAATTGTGCTTATCCATGTCAAAATATACTCTACCTTTTTACAGTGATTTTTTTCACATTTTACTGAATCATGAAATCATCGAATGGCGAGCGAATGACTTTATAAAGGCTATTTTTAATGATAGACAATTTATTGAACTCTCTGAAAAGCAAAGTATTTATAGAGGCTTAAATATACTAGTAAAATGCAATTTTCTTTTAACAGTGAGAGACAAGGATAACCGTAATATTTTTAGATACAGCGAATCTTCTTATTTAAAATCCTATCGAAATGTTGAGAAAGTAAAGAAAGTCAAAGAAGCATTAATTGAGGAACAAAAGAGTTTGGAAAATGCACTCGAAAGACGTAAAATCGAAAAAGTTTTCATTGAAAATATCATTACTAAAAACCCAGATCTACAAGGTTTTTTCGACAAATATGAGAATGTTATATCTAAAGAGTTAAAGGAATTAGAAAATAAGAATAGTTTTATAGTGAATATTTTCAACGATATTGAAAATGATCAACATGAATCCTTCTAAAGAAGGAGAACTACAAGTTATATAATGCAGTAATTCACTGCCGCATAAACCCAACCAGAATTGGTTCGAATATATGCGAAGTCAGCAACCGACAAGTGATTTAGGATGATCTGCTCTAAAATTCCGTTTCACCAAGTCAGGTACACGTTTTTGTTCATCTCAGCTCGGCACTGTTGCAAATAGGCTGACATGATAAGCTAAATATCTTATTTATTTCGAGATACAGCAGATGAATCCCTTCCATGGTCGGCACTTTCAAGGTGAAATCATTCTTTGGGCTGTTCGTTGGTATT